>NZ_JBEPWD010000012.1:0-46186 GCF_041642575.1 Salegentibacter sp.
AATTTCAGCTTATGAATCTGCACTTTGTCGCAATTGGTGAAATTGCCATGCACAATCTTGCCATTGCCTTACAGAATCAAGGACATCAAATTAACGGAAGCGACGATGGTGTCTCCGACCTAACCAAGCAAGCTCTCGAAAAACACAATCTCTTTCCTGAGGAATTAGGCTGGTTTCCTGAAAAAATAACTGTGCAATTAGATGCCGTCATTCTGGGGATGCATACTAAAAAGGATAATCCCGAATTAAAACGTGCTGAAGAACTCGGCTTAAAGATATATTCTGTTCCCGAATTTCTGTTTAAAATGTCAAGGGAGAAAACTCGTGTGGTTATCGCCGGGAGCCATGGAAAAACCATCCTTACAGCTATGGTTCTTCACGTGATGAAATATCATGGAAAAGAGGTAGATTATATGCTTGAAACACCGGTTACTGGTTTTGAAAATACATTCAATCTTACCGAAGAAAATGATTTTATGGTGATTGAAGGTGATGGATCTTTTGCGTCTGCAATTGATCACCGACCTAAATTTCATCTGTATCAACCAAACATTGCCCTGCTAACTGGGGTTACCCGGGATAATAATGTTGATTTACCCACTTCTGATAATTACTTTGAGCAGTTTGAGATTTTTATTGATTCAATAGTCAACGGTGGAATCCTGGTTTATAACGAAGAGGATGAAAAGCTAAAAGAACTCGCTGAAAATACAGAAAATCCCATTAGAAAACATCCCTATTCCACTCCGGAATACCATGTTGAAGACGAAACTTTTATTCTCGATACACCTGAAGGGGAAATGCCATTGGAGATTAGTGGGGCTCAGAATATGAATAATTTGGCCGGAGCGAAATGGATTTGCCAGCATATGGGCATTGATGAAGATGATTTCTATGAAGCGATCATCGATTTTAAAGTCTAAGTGACTCAATTTCAGTTTAGCTGTAAGGATATAAAAGTATTTTTTATCTTTAACAGGCGATGAAAAACGAACAGCAAACAAATTTCAGCATTAAAAATTGGGCCGAAGATGATCGTCCAAGGGAAAAACTCCTTCAGAAAGGTAAACTGAGCCTAAGCGATGCCGAACTGATCGCCATTCTAATTGGTTCAGGAAGTCCAAACGAAAGTGCCGTTCAGTTAAGTAAACGTATCCTCGCTTCCGGAAAGAATAATTTAAGTGAATTAGGAAAGCTTTCCGTTCAACAACTGTGTGATTTTAAGGGAGTGGGGCCTGCAAAAGCGGTTAGCATAATCGCAGCTCTGGAACTGGGTCGAAGACGTCGCATCGAAGAAGCTCTAGAGCGAAAAAAGATTACCTCCAGTGCTTCGGTTTTTGAATTAATGCAACCGGTTATTGGTGAACTTCCGCACGAAGAATTCTGGATAATCTATTTGAATAATTCCAATAAAGTCATTGAACAACTTCAGCTAAGTAAAGGAGGCATCACGGGGACTTTGGTAGACGTGCGGTTAACGCTAAAAAAGGCCCTTGAACTGGCCGCCACCTCCCTGATTCTGGTGCACAATCATCCATCAGGAACTTTACTCGCAAGCGAACCTGACAAGCAACTTACTCAGAAACTAAAAACTGCCGCTCAGAGCCTTGATATTAAAGTGCTCGACCATGTAATTGTAACCGAAAACTCCTACTTTAGCTTTGCCGACGAAGGTGTGCTATAAAAACCAGCAATGCTTTTAATTTATACCCAGAAAATTACTCCCAGGATCATATATATCTTTAAGCATATTTGCACAAATATGCTGGGTATTTCAATTCGATTTACCTCTAAGATTGAAGAATTTATAGCTCACGATGGGTTGAAACTTTCCTATGGAAAACAGGCCCTGGGAAATGAGCTTTTTATTCAGAATACCGGCCTGCTGATGGAGCAAGGGCTTTCTGAGGTTGATATAAAAGTGCAACCCTGGGGAGAAAGTTTCTGTTTTTTTCCTGCTACTGAAAAAAGCGATCTTCCTTTTGATATTTTTGCTGCTTCCTTTTATTTGTTGAGCAGGTACGAGGAATATTTGCCTCATGTAAAGGATGAATACGGAAGATTTCCAGCCTCTGAAAGTTTAGCGGAACAGGAGGGTTTCCTTCAGAAACCGGTTATTGATGTCTGGGCGTTGAAATTCCATGAGATTCTGACTCAACGTTTTCCAGCTTTAAAAAGAAAAAATCGCCGTTTTGACACTCTGACCATTGTGGCCGTTGAGCATGTTTTTAGTTATAAGAACAAGGGCTTTGTACGAAGTTTGATCGGAGGGCTAACAGACCTGCTTAAACTGCAATTTGGTAAAGTCCTGGATAGAATTCAGGTGTTGTTGGGGTTTAAAAAAGATCCTTTCAACATTTTCGGGGATTTGATTGAACTCATTAAACAATACAGGTTAAAAATGCTTTTCATGTTTCAGTTAAGCGATTTTTCGATCTATGACCGGAATATTAATCCTAACAGGATGTCGCATAGATCGGTAATTAAATATGTGGCTGATTACACAAAGGTTGGTTTATTTTTAGGTCATGATGCTTTAAGGGAAATAAGCATCTTGAAAAAGGAAAAACGAAGATTAGAAGATATTGTTCATTCCCCACTGAATGCGGCTATAAATACCAAGTATAATTTGACACTGCCGGAACATTATAATAATTTAACCGAACTGGAAATTCCGGAAGATTATTCAATGGGTTATCCCGAATCACATGGCTTTAGGGCCGGAACCTGCACACCTTTTTTGTTTTATGATATCAATACCGAGCTAACCACTCCGTTAAAAGTTTATCCTTATGCCGTTCATTCAAATATTCTGGAGAAGGAAACTCCCGAAAAATTGAAAAGTGAAGTGGCAAAGATGTTGCAGAATGTGAAAGCGGTAGAAGGAACCTTTATCGCGATTTTTAAGAATCATGATTTTTCTGATTATTTCGATAAGGAACTCTACTATTCATTTTTAAAACAGATTCATGAAATTGAATGAAATAGAACACATTTACTTTGACCTTGATCACACCCTTTGGGATTTTGATAAAAACTCAGCGCTTGCGTTTGAGCAAATGTTCACCAAGAGAAAACTCCCTCTTAAGATTGAAGATTTTCTTGAGGTGTATGTTCCTGTAAATTATAAATACTGGGAGTTATATCGGGATAATCTGGTAAGCAAAGAAGACTTGCGGTTTGGCCGTTTGAAGGACAGTTTTGATCTTCTCAAGATCGAGGCTTCGACTCAAACAATTAATGAACTTTCGGTAGAATATATTGATTTTCTGCCTGTTAACAACCATTTGCTGGAAGGATCCCTGGAGATACTCAATTATCTTAAACCGAAATATAAACTTCATATAATTACAAATGGCTTTGAAGAGGTGCAACATAAAAAGCTTACCAATTCCGGTATCAGCGAATTTTTTAGCACCGTGACCACTTCCGAAGAGGCAGGAGTAAAAAAGCCGCATGCACATATCTTTGATACTGCACTTAAAAAAGCCATGACTTCTCCTTCCAGAAGCCTTATGATTGGCGATAACCTCGAAGCCGATGTAAAAGGTGCCCGGGATTTCGGAATGAGCACGATCTATTTCGATTACTACAAAAAAAGAGCGGAGGTCGGTGAAATTCAAATTCAAACGTTAAATGAACTAAGGGATTATCTGTAATAATAATCTTTTGTTAATTTCGTTAGAAGGTATCACCCTCCTAAAATAAAAATAATAATGTCTTTAACCCCTGGGATAGACAAATTAATTCTGTGTCTTGCTTGTCTTATGCTGGCATCCGGATGTGTGAAGGATATTGATCTGAACCAGGCCGAAGAAATTGGTCTTAGTCCTGATATTGATGTTGATTTGCTTATCTATGATGTTGAAGAGGATTATTTTCAGTCTCAAACCGGCACTTTTCAACCGATAATAAGGGATACGGTTCGACTGGAATTCCTTGACGATGACTATATTCAGAAGGACCTTTCAGAAGTGGAATTCTACTTCAAGCATACAAACACCTTTCCTCAGAGCTTTTCAAATACCATAAAGTTTCTTTCCAATTCAGGCAGGGAGCAAATTGTGGTACGCTACGAAGTTGCACCCGGTAGTGCAAATAATCCTGTAGAAACGGATCATACTGAACTCATTGAAGAAAACAATATAAATCTAATACGAAACTCCATACAAATGGTGGTTGAGCTGGAAGCTCACCCAAATTCAGAAGAATTTAAAGGGAAATTGGAATTTGCCTCCACGGGCTTGTTTAAGTTTGAATTTTAAATATGCGATGCTGGCTACTCCTTACATTCCTGTTTTCTTTTTCCCTGCTTTCCGCACAAAATAAACCCCTGCTTTATAATGTTGATGATCTTCCGCAGAGTTTGTTGCTAAATCCAGGAACGCAGATAGACTTTATAGGGCATGTGGGAATGCCTTTCCTTACACAAATTCACGTCTCAGCGGGCACCAGTGGAGTGAGCCTTCATGATATTTTTAGGGATGATGGTACAAATATCAATACCCGTATAAGAGAAGCGATGCATAAAATGACTTCCTATGATCATTTTACAGCTAATGAGCAGGTGGAGGTCATTTCTTTGGGCTGGCAATTAGATAAAAGAAATTATCTCTCCACCGGGGTATACCAGGAACTGGACTTTTTCTCTTATTTTCCAAAAGATCTGGCAATACTCGTAAATGAAGGGAATGCAGATTATATTAATGATACTTTCGATTTTTCACAGGCCGCCTTCACGGGTGAAATTCTAACGGTTTACCACCTGGGGCTTAATCATCAATTTGACCAGCGACTTACCGTAGGTATTCGCGGGAAATTATATTCCGGAATATTTAATGCTGAAACCACAGGGAACACAGGCACTTTTACCACCTTCGAAACTCCACAAGGTCCCAATAAATATCGCCATGTGGTAGAGAATATGAATGTTCGGGTGAACACCTCCGGTTTTGCTTCTCTGAATGAAGAAAAAGATATGACCGTGGAAGAAGGTACAGCCGAACTGCTTAAACGCTCCTTCTTTGGAGGAAACGTTGGCGTGGGTATGGATATTGGTCTTAGTTACCTCCTCACTGAACAATTTGTGGCCTCTGCCTCAGTTCAGGACATCGGGCTAATGTTCCAGCGGGAGGATGTGGAAAGTTATCACTATTACGGATCCTACCAAACTGATGGTCTGGAACCTCTTTTTCCCGAATTGGATGAAAACGGTAAAGCATTGCCGTATTGGGATGATTTTGAAGATGAGGTTGACAGAAATCTGATAGATAGAACCTATAATGAGGCTTATGTCACCTGGCGTCCTGCAAAATTTAATCTTGCCATGGCATATGGGTTTGGACAGGCTTTTCTTCCTTGTAATTATAGAACCGTTAATAAAGTCAGGTATATGAACCAGATAGGAATGAATTTGTCAGGAATTTTACGTCCCCGCGGATTTGTCTATGCTTTTACCACTTACTGGGATAAGAAAATCACCGAAACCCAGCGTTTTAGAATTGCGCATACTATAGATGACTATTCATTTGCAAACTTAGGCCTGATGTATTCCACCACTTTTAATCGTTTTAATTTCTATATTGCAGCTAATAATTTACTGGCTGTTCCTAATCTGGCAAAGGCAAGAGGGGCTTCATTGCAATTGGGAATGCAAATGGTCTTTAAAGATTAAAAAATTTATTATTATGAAAAAACTACTTTTTATCATATTCATAATGTTTAGCTTTTCCGCATTGGAAGCTCAAAACCTGAATGACTATAAATACGTAATTGTTCCGGAAAGTTTTGAATTCTCAAAGGAAAAAAACCAGCATCAATTAAATTCTTTGTTGAAATTCCTTTTTGAAAGAGAAGGTTTTGAAACCCTGATGAACGGGGAATCCCGCCCGGAAGATTTGCAACGTGACAACTGTCTTGGTTTGGATGCGAATGTTATAGAGGATTCCGGCCTTTTTACAACAAAAATGCGCATCACCCTCGAGGATTGCCGCGGAAATTTGATCTTTACTTCTGAAGAGGGGACCAGTCGGGAAAAAGACTTTAAAAAAGCCTGGCATGAAGCCTTGAGACGGGCTTTTGAATCAGTGGAAGCTTTGAATTATAATTATAAGGCTGATGCGCCACCCGCAACTCCTGCCACACCGGAAACGCCTGAAGTTGTTGAAGAGCCTGAGGTTGCAACTGAAGTTCCCCAGGAAGAAAAAACCACTCCTGAAACCCCGGAAGAACCTGAAGTAGTTGTACAAAGTGAAAAAATTTCTGAAGATAAAGAACCCGGAACGCTCAATTTTGAAAAGGACGGAACCTATTTTCAGCTTCAGGAAAATGAGAATGGCTATGCCTTATATCAAAAGGATATGAGCGAACCCTTTGCTTTGCTTATTCGTTCAAAGGAAGGAAAAAGTTTTATCTATAATTCGGTTACCAGGCAGGGAATTGCAAGTTTTTCTGAAAATGGTGATCTTGTGGTAGAACATTTTGATGCCAGTAAAGGAGTATCGGTTAAAACTATCTACCAGGCCAAAAAAGACTAATAATTATACTTAGTCTTCCAGCGTTTCTTTAAAAATTCTCTTTGAGCATTTTCTCTGGGATTGTTGCCCGGATCATATAATTGCGTGTTTTTTATTTCATCCGGCAAAAATTCGGCCTCTGTGAAATTGTTCTCGTAGTTATGGGCGTATTTATAATCTTTTCCATAGCCGATGTCTTTCATCAGTTTTGTTGGAGCATTACGAATAGCCAGGGGAACAGATAGATTTCCGGTTTTCTTTACCAGGCTTTGCGCCTGGTTAATGGCCATATATGCCGCGTTGCTCTTTGGAGAAGTTGCAAGATATGTTGCACATTGACTTAAAATAATACGACTCTCCGGAAACCCGATGGTGGTTACGGCCTGGAAAGTGTTATTGGCGATGACCAATGCCGTTGGATTAGCATTACCGATATCTTCACTGGCCAAAATAAGTAATCTCCTGGCGATGAATTTCACATCTTCACCGCCTTCAATCATCCTGGCCAACCAGTAAACTGTCCCGTTTGGATCACTGCCTCTTATCGATTTAATAAAGGCTGATACTATATCATAATGTTGTTCTCCGGCCTTATCATAGAGCACCGTATTTTGCTGAACTTTCTCCAGGACCAGCTCGTTGGTAATCTCTGAGCCTTTATCGGTAGCATTGATAAGGATCTCGAAGATGTTGAGTAATTTCCTGGCATCACCACCGCTTAAGCGCAAGAGAGCTTCAGTTTCTTTTAATTTCACTTCTCTGGAAGCTATGTATTTATCTTCCTTCATCGCCCGGTGTAACAAGGCTATTAAATCTTCTTCAGAAAAAGGCTTCAAAATATAAACCTGGCAACGGGATAACAATGCCGAGATGACTTCGAAACTCGGATTTTCGGTTGTGGCGCCAATTAGGGTGACCCATCCTTTTTCAACAGCACCTAAAAGAGAATCCTGTTGCGATTTACTGAAACGATGAATTTCATCAATAAAAAGAATGGGATTTTTAGTGGTGAATAATCCCTCACTCTTCTTAGCTTTCTCAATTACTTCCCGCACATCCTTTACACCGCTGCTAATAGCACTAAGTGTATAAAAAGGCCTGTCTGTTTCGTTGGCTATGATGTTGGCCAGGGTGGTTTTTCCAACTCCGGGAGGGCCCCAAAGTATTAGGGATGGAATATTCCCTGACTTTATTTGTTGTCTTAAAGCTCCCTTTGAGCCAACCAAATGTTGCTGACTTAGATACTCATCGAGATTTTTTGGACGTAATCTTTCTGCTAATGGTTCATTCATCTGACAAAATTAGTAAATTGAATAACACTTTGTCATCATAAATAGATATGGTTGATTTTTTGTTGGTCATACATTAAATAATAGTTGTGAAGCAGTCTGAGCCTTTTGTTTTTTCTACCAGGGTAGTGGGTTTTCCCATCCTTTTTGTGCTGCTTATCTGGCTGGTGTTCTGGTTTGAGGTAAGATTCAACGTGAATTTGAATATATACGGAGTGCGCCCCAGGGAAATAAGCGGCTTAAGGGGAATCTTGTTTTCTCCTTTTATTCATGGCGACCTGAAGCATTTATTCAATAATTCTGTGCCGCTTTTAGTGCTTTCTATGTCATTGTTTTATTTCTACCGAAAGATAAGCTGGCAAGTGCTTTTAATTGGTCTTGTGGTTACGGGGCTTTTAACCTGGATAATAGGGAGGCCTTCAAATCATATTGGAGCGAGCGGAGTGATCTATATGCTCGCGGCGTTTCTTTTTTTCAAGGGAGTTTTTTCCGGCTATTTTCGTCTTGTTGCACTTTCGCTAATCGTAGTTTTCCTATATGGCGGCATGCTGTGGTACGTGGCTCCAATTGAACCCGGTATTTCCTGGGAGGGCCATCTTTCAGGTTTGGTTACCGGTTTGGGACTCGCACTAATCTACCGGAAAAACATTGCTAAAAAACCAAAATACGAATGGGAAAAACCGGAATACAAGGCGGAAGAGGATTTATTCATGCAACATTTTGATGAGAATGGAAATTTCATCGAAAATCGTTTTAAACAAAAGGAAGAAGATTCCGAAGATAATTCAGAGATAACTTACCGCTATTTCTATAAGAAAACCGAGGACAAAAAAGAGTAACAGGCTAAATTTACTTTTCGATGGTATTTAGATCTGTCTTTGCCTTACCGCTTCATAAAGCATTGCTCCGCAAGCCACTGAAACATTCAGGGATTCAATGGTCCCGAACATTGGTAGTTTTGCCTTTACGTCTACCGCATTTAAAATAGAATTAGAGACTCCTTTAGCTTCGCTACCCATTATTAGCGCACTTGCCTTTTTAAAGTCTACCTGATAAATAGTGTCATTTGTTTTCTCGGTTGCAGCGATTACCTGGACTTCTGAAGACTGGAGATAGTAAACTGCATCTTTGATATGGTTCACCTTGCAAAGCGGCACATTGAAAACTGCCCCGGCTGAGGTCTTTACAGTATCGGCGTTTACAGCTGCCGATCCTTTTTCCGGGAATATAATGGCATTTACCCCGGTGCATTCCGCCGTACGGATAATTGCTCCGAAATTCCTGGCATCGGTGATTTGGTCAAGGAGAAGAAAAAGGGGAGTGGAGGTCTCCTCAAAAGCCTGGGCTACTACTTCTTCAATACTTCTGAAACTAACCGGCGAGATAGAAGCTACAACGCCCTGGTGATTTCCTTTTGCCAGTTTATTGAGCTTTTCTACAGGAACATATGAAATATTGAATTCACCTTTATTTAGCTGCTGGTTTAATTCTTGAAATAAAGGTCCAGAGAGTCCCTTTTGAATATAAACCTTATCGATAGCTTTTCCGCTTTGTATTGCCTCTAAAACGGCCCTGATGCCGAAGATTCTCGTGTTTTCTTCCATAATGCAAAGGTAAGTTTTAATAATATAATGAAAGCTTTTTTAAATTATTTTGAGGTGTTTCTCTCGATTAAACCTTTTTATTCTCTTTTTAATTTATCCAAACAAAAAAGGCTGCCCGTTAAGGCAGCCTTTAGATATAATTTTAAGCAACTACTAGTTATCCCAGAAAAGTGGGGTTTGTTGATCGTCACCTCCAATTGCAGAAGCAGCGGCATCGTAGTTATCTTCGTTAAGGTTTTGTTCGTTAACAGGATAAGTGTAACGAAGTGGAACAGGATTACCTGATTCTTCCGGTAAATTCAATTCCGGAGCATCGAATTTTCTCCATACACTCCATCCTTCAACCGGGTTGTCAAACATAGCAATCCAGAACTGGGTTCCTAATTGCTCCATTGAACCATCATAAGCAACCTCAGACTGAGATAGGTATCCTGATGCATCAACATCTTCTCCTAACCAGTATTCCATAGAAGCTGTAATAGCTTCTTCGTAATACCCCTCAGCATCGTTATCCAGGCCTGCACCTTCCATAGCTGCATAAGACAGGTGGAAGTTTAATTCAGCGTAGTCCATTAGGATTCCTGTATGAGTTGGATCTCTGAAATCTGGTCCAATGTGAGTATAGCTCTGAAAAGAGTTACTGCCTCCATAGGTACCTCCAGTATATGGCTCGATGTTATCATCAAAATATACCATTCTACGAGGATCATCAAGATCGTTCATAATATCAACCACGGTGTTTGCGACAACATAATCAGATCGACCACTCTGTACCAGGTCTACCCATAATGGGTTGGTGTTTGGTGGTGAAGATTGGTAATCCATAGTCGCATTATCGGCATTAGATTCAAAAACTCCTCTACCAACAGCTTCTTCTACTTCGCTCCAGTTATCAGTTCTGGCTGCTAAACGAACCTGCAATGAATTTGCAAATTTTTGCCATTTAGCCATATCTCCATTATAAATAACATCAGATCCGGCGAAACCTTGCCCGGCACCTAGGTTGGTGTGAGCTGATTCAAGCCTTGATAGTAGATCGTTGTAAATAGTTGCAGCATCATCATAAGCCGGTAAAGAGTTGTCTTTTCCGTTTAATGCTTCAGTATAAGGGATATCCCCGAAACTATCTACAAGTACTTGCCAGGCATATACCTCTAAGACTTCAATCTGACCTATTCTTGCAGATCTTTGAGCTTCGTCAAGCATCTCATTCGCCTGAACTCGTTCCTTAGCATCCTGAAGGTTAAACAATACATTTCTGTAAAGTATAGACCAGTGGTTTTGCGGAATATTACGATTGTTCAAATCGTAGTTTGGTTCATCCAAATAGGTTGTAGCAGTAAGGTACTGAGCGATAAACCTGGTTATGTTAAGGTTTACGTTCGGACTGGCCAATTGATCGGCCAGGTTCACTGATGCAGAAGTAAAAAGGAAATCTGCAGCAACCTCTGTTGGGTTTTTCGGATCTCTGTTGAGATCTTCATATTGCTCGTCGGTCTGGCAAGACCATAAAGTTGATAGAGCAATAAATGTTACTAAAAGTTTCTTCATGATAATATTTTAATTAAAAGTTAAGTTTCACACTTGCACCAATTTCTCTGAACGCAGGGTATGCACCAGATTGGTATCCCTGGATGTTACCAGCACTAAGACCTGCTTCCGGATCGGAATAAGGAATGTTCTTGTGGATAATCCAAAGGTTTCTTCCTACCACAGAAATAGAAGCTCTTGTGAAAGGTAGTCTTTCAATCATTTCTTCTCCAAAAGCATAAGTAAGGCTAGCTTCTCTAAGCTTCACGAAAGATGCGTCGTATACGTGACCTTTGTTAGCATCTCTAGCGTATCCGAATGGAGTTCCATAATAACCGGCATCTACTCTTGTAGTGTTTGGTTGGCCATCTTCGGTTACCCCTTCAAGAATTACACCACCACCATCGGCAACAGCATCTCTAACAGGGTTACCAAGATCGTTTGGTCCAACAGACCTGTCATAAAGACCGGTTGCGAAACCATACCAGGTATCAAGTGAGAATATATCTCCACCTTCCTGAACGTCAATAAGGAAATCAAGACTTAGATTTTTGTACTGGAATGTGTTAGATACACCTCCGGTCCAGTCTGGCTGGATATTACCAATGATCTCGTTTGAAGTTGCAGATCTTAAATAGAACCCAGCGTCATTTACGATTCGGTTTCCAGCATCGTCATAAACATAATCTCTACCTCTAATGGCGCCGTAAGGCTCATCGGGAGCAGCGTTAATAGAAACACCACCTTGAAGGCCTGCCAACTCCAGGTTGTCAATTCCAGGAGCAAGTTCAAGAACTTCACTTCGGTTACGAGCCCAGTTAATGTTCATATTCCAATTGAAGTCTTCACTTCTAATGGGGTTAAGGTTCAAAGAAACTTCAACACCCTTGTTTTCTACTGTTCCTGCATTTAACCATACCCGGCCAAATCCAGTTGCATTAGAAACAGGCACCGGAGTAATTTGATTTTCTGTTTGAGTATTATAGTAAGAAACATCAAATCCTATTCTTCTATCAAGAAAGTTTGCTTCTAAACCAAGTTCGTAAGATTTTGCAAGTTCAGGTTTAAGTTCAACATTATTTAAACTGAAATTGTTGTTAGCAATACCCTGTCCTGCAAAAGGAGCAGAAATAGCGTAGGTGTTAAAAACTCTATAAGGACTAGTGTCGTTACCAACCTCTGCGTAGTTAGCTCTCAGCTTAGCAAAATTAAGCCAGTCTGCATTGATTGCATTCGTTAGGATAACACTTGTTGAAATAGAAGGGTAGTAGAATGTGTTCTCTCCTTTAGGTAAAGTAGAAGAACGGTCTCTTCTTATTGTACCCTCTACAAAGTAAGTATCCAAATAACCCAATCCAACTCTTGCATATAGACCATCTACCATACTGGTAGCGTCATATTCACTTGGTGGGTTAAGTGGATCTGCACTGTTTGAAAGCGCATAGAATCCAGGAGCGTTAAGACCACCATTGGTGGAAGCTCTAATAGAATGATTCTGATTTCTTCTAAGGTTCATTCCTAAGTTACCGTCAAGATTTAGATCGGTTGCGATATCGTGGTTGAAATTAAGAATTGCATCATAGTTATATTCAGCAGCACGATTGTTGTAACGAGAGTAACCCGATACTCCAGAGCTACCTACATTTCTTCTTTCTTCCTGAATTTCGTCATAAGTGTCAAAAGAGAAACGACCTAAAACACTAAAGATATCATTGATCTCATAGTTAATATTAATGTTACCTATATATCTGTTACGGGTATCAGTCTGGAAGTTTTCGTAACGTGTCCAGTACGGGTTATCCATATAGATAGGAGTCAAATTAGTTGGGCTGTTAGGGTTCCAGGTGATGTTTTCACCAGTTTGGAAATAAGCATCCCTTTGCTCATAAATATCTACATTAGTTTGATACCATTGACGGAATGACTGCATTGGGTTCTCAGAATCATATCCGGTACCATATCTACCTCTACCGTCACTTTTGATATAAGTAAGGTTTGTGCCTATACTTAGATCATCAGTAAAATCATGACCACCACTAAATTTTATGGTGTTTCTTTTCATTCTTGCATTAGGTAAATTACCATCAGTCATCATGTTGGTAAAACCTAATCTAAAGTTACTCTTGTCAGTCCCTCCATCTAAAGCAACAGAGTTGATCGCTGTTGAACCAGTTTCCCAAATGTCATTAGGTGTGTGCTCACCTGCCACCCATGGAGTCGCTTGTTGGTAAGTGTCTAACTGAGGATAAATTGAGTTCCATTGATAGATCATACGGTTAGGGTCGAAAGCTGCTCCAAATGAAGCATCTTCTGTAAAAGGAGTAGTTTCATCAAGATTACCATCACCATCTACATCATAAAGGCTGAAATAACCATCTTCAGACGCGTAATACTGACCATAACCAGCACCATATTCTTGCTGATATTTTGGAAGTGTTTCCTTGTCCGCACGGCTTGTCATTAAGGTAGAGTTGATAGATATACCAATTCCTTTACCTTTTTGTCCTTTTTTAGTTTCAATAATAATTACTCCATTCGCGGCACGAGCTCCATAAAGAGCGGTTGCGGCAGCACCTTTAAGAACGTTCATCGAAGCGATGTCATCCGGGTTGATATCTGCTGCGGCGTTCCCGTAGTCATAACCACCTGTACCAGATCTTTGGCCAGCAGTGTTAGGAGTTGCGTTACTAATAGGGGTACCGTCAATAACGAATAGAGCCTGGTTGTTTCCTGTAATAGAGGAATTACCTCGAATTACAATGTCGGAAGAACCACCCATTGTTCCGGAAGACTTAACTTTAAGACCTGCTACTTTACCAGAAAGCGAGTTCATAAAGTTAGTTGTTGGAACATCAGATACTTCAGATCCGTCTACTTCCTGCGTGGCATATCCAAGAGATTTTTTATCTCTCTCAATACCCAGGGCAGTTACCACAACTTCATCAAGTTGTGCTGCATCAGCTTCCAGTACAACATCAATAGTTGTGTTGTTTCCTACCGGATACTCTGCAGTTGTCAGACCAACGAAAGAAAACACCAACACATCGCTTTGATCAGCGGTGATGGAGTAATTTCCGTCAAAATCGGTTTGGGTACCAGCGCTGGTGCCCTTTACTAAAACGTTTACCCCTGGTAACGGAAGACCATCTTCATCGGTCACCGTACCGGTAATCGTTTGTTCTTGCGCAAATGTTATTTGCACAACAAACGCTAGTAATAGCGTTAAAATACTACTAAACTTTGTTTTCATTTTAAAATTTGTTTGAATTAGCCAACGCCAAATGTGCTAATAAATGGTTAATTATACAAGCTTTTGTCTCTTAAAATGATTCCGAATCTTAAGGTTTTCCTAATAAATTACTATAGATGGTTCTTTTTCAGCCGTTGTGAGTGATTTTACGGAGATGTTAATGTTTGTGCTCGCTTGATTCAAATACTTTTGATTTAAGTGAATTTCATTGCTTTTTCTTCATAAAATTAAATTTCAGACCTGTTTTGTCCTTAATATATAGGATAGAAATAGATAATTCTCCCTTAATTTTATTCATCTTGTCGAGCCACTTGAAAATTAATTGATTATGATTTGAAAAATTGGTTTTTATTTCTACATTTGCAAACCCTAAAAAATAGGGAGTAATTTAAAACTTAATTAGGTAAAAGAAATTATGCCAACAATTTCACAATTAGTACGAAAAGGAAGAGCCAAGATTACCAAGAAGAGTAAATCGGCTGCTTTGGATTCGTGTCCTCAAAGAAGAGGTGTGTGTACTCGTGTGTATACCACCACTCCTAAGAAACCTAATTCGGCTATGCGTAAAGTAGCCAGAGTAAGGTTAACTAACGGAAAAGAAGTAAACGCTTATATTCCGGGAGAAGGACACAATTTGCAAGAGCACTCGATAGTATTGGTTAGAGGCGGAAGGGTTAAAGATTTGCCAGGTGTTAGGTATCACATTGTTCGTGGAGCATTGGATACTGCCGGTGTTGAGGGAAGAACTCAGCGTAGGTCTAAATACGGTGCAAAACGCCCTAAGAAGTAATTAAAAACTTTTAATGTAAAGAAATGAGAAAAAGACAGGCGAAAAAAAGGCCTCTTTTACCAGATCCAAAATTTAACGATCAACTTGTTACACGTTTTGTGAACATGATGATGTGGGACGGTAAGAAATCGGTAGCCTTTAAGATTTTTTACGATGCAATGGATATCGTAGAAGAGAAAAATCAAGACGAAGAGAAGACTGCTTTAGAAATCTGGAAAGATGCTTTATCTAACGTTATGCCTCACGTAGAAGTGAGAAGTAGACGAGTTGGAGGAGCTACCTTTCAAATCCCAATGCAAATTAGGCCAGATCGTAAAGTTTCAACTGCTATGAAGTGGTTGATTAGCTTTTCCCGTAAGAGAAACGAAAAAGCTATGGCTCAAAAATTAGCTGCAGAAGTACTTGCTGCTGCTAAAGAAGAAGGTGCTGCTGTGAAGAAAAGAGTAGATACTCATAAAATGGCCGAAGCTAATAAAGCATTCTCTCACTTTAGATTCTAATAAAATGGCACAAAGAGACTTAAAATTTACAAGAAATATAGGTATTGCAGCGCATATTGATGCCGGTAAAACCACCACTACAGAGCGTATCCTTTATTATACAGGGATAAGCCACAAGATTGGTGAGGTTCACGACGGTGCTGCAACAATGGACTGGATGGAGCAGGAGCAGGAAAGAGGTATTACTATTACTTCTGCTGCAACTCACTGTAAGTGGATGTACCGCGATCAGGAGTATACTGTAAATATAATTGATACCCCGGGTCACGTTGACTTTACCGTAGAGGTAGAGCGTTCTTTGCGTGTACTTGATGGTGTTGTTGCTTTGTTTAGTGCTGTGGATGGGGTAGAGCCTCAGAGTGAAACAGTATGGAGACAAGCAGATAAATATAAAGTACCGCGTTTAGGGTTTGTAAATAAAATGGACCGTCAGGGAGCTGATTTCTTTAATGTGTGTAAGCAGGTTAGAGAGATGCTAGGTGGTAACCCTGTGCCATTACAGGTTCCTATTGGTGATGAAATAGATTTTAAAGGTGTAGTAGACCTTATTTCTAAAAAGGCGGTGATCTGGAATGATGAAGATCACGGGATGACCTATGAAATCATAGATATTCCTGAAGAACTTATGGAAGATGTGAATAAATACCGAACTGAGCTTGTAGAAGCTGTAGCCGAGTATGATGAAGCATTGATGGAAAAGTTCTTTGAAGATGAAAATTCAATTACCGAAGATGAAATTATCGCTGCGCTTAGAGCTGCAACCATAGATATGTCTATCATTCCTATGATGTGTGGTTCTGCCTTTAAAAATAAAGGTGTTCAGGCAATGCTTGATGCTGTGATGAGATACCTTCCGGCTCCTTCAGATGTTGAAGCTATAATAGGTGTTAATCCTGAAACTAACGAAGAAGAAAGCCGTAAGCCACATGTTGATTCGCCTTTCTCTGCACTTGCATTTAAAATTGCCACCGATCCTTTCGTAGGTCGTTTGGCATTCTTTAGAGTGTACTCCGGATCTCTTGACGCCGGATCATATGTATTGAATAACCGTTCAGGTAAAAAAGAACGTATTTCACGTATTTACCAGATGCATTCTAATAAACAAGAGCCTATAGATAGAATTGAGGCTGGTGACATTGGAGCTGCTGTTGGTTTTAAAGATATTAAAACCGGAGATACGCTTACTGATGAGAAGCACCCAATCGTACTTGAATCTATGTCTTTCCCTGCACCTGTAATTGGTATCGCAGTGGAGCCTAAGACCAAAGCCGATGTTGAGAAAATGGGAATGGCGCTTGCAAAACTTGCAGAAGAAGATCCAACTTTTACAGTGCGTACCGATGAAGCTTCAGGCCAGACTATTATTTCTGGTATGGGTGAGCTTCACCTGGATATTATTATAGACCGTATGCGTCGTGAATTTAAGGTAGAAGTTAACGTGGGTCAACCTCAGGTTGAGTACAAGGAAGCTGTTACCAGAACTTCAGATCACCGTGAGGTTTACAAAAAGCAAACTGGTGGTAGAGGTAAATTTGCCGATATCGTCTTTACTTTAGGGCCGGCAGATGAGGATTTTGAAGGAGAGGGACTTCAGTTTGTAGATGCGATCAAAGGTGGTCGTATTCCTAAGGAATTTGTTCCTTCCGTAGAAAAAGGATTTAAAGAGGCTATGAAAAATGGTCCTTTAGCCGGATTTACTATGGACACTTTAAAAGTTACTCTTAAGGATGGATCTTTCCACCCTGTGGATTCCGATCAACTTTCTTTCGAACTTGCTGCTAAGCTTGGGTATAAAGAAGCTGCTAAAAAAGCGGGTTCTGTAATCCTTGAGCCAATAATGAAAGTAGAAGTAGTTACTCCGGAAGAAAACATGGGAGATATTGTAGGTGACCTTAACAGAAGAAGAGGTCATATGAGTAGTATGGGTGACCGTTCTGGTGCCAAGATTGTTAAAGCTGAAGTGCCGCTTTCTGAAATGTTTGGTTATGTAACCACATTAAGAACGCTTTCTTCAGGTAGAGCAACTTCAACTATGGAATTCTCTCACTATGCCGAAACTCCTTCAAATGTTTCTGAAGAAGTGATCAAGGCAGCAAAGGGTACAAACGAATAATCTTAGGAAAATGAGTCAAAAAATCAGAATAAAACTAAAATCCTACGATCATAACCTGGTTGACAAGTCAGCTGAAAAGATCGTAAAAACCGTAAAAACTACGGGTGCAGTGGTAACAGGGCCAATTCCTCTACCAACGCATAAAAAACTTTTTACTGTTTTACGTTCTCCTCACGTGAACAAGAAATCAAGAGAGCAGTTTCAGCTTAGTTCTTACAAGAGACTTCTTGATATCTACAGTTCTTCTTCAAAAACCATTGATGCGTTGATGAAGCTTGAATTGCCAAGTGGGGTTGAAGTAGAGATTAAAGTGTGATGAAACTTGGTTTTTCCGGTTTTTCTGGAAAACCTTAGTTGAATACATCCCGAACTTGTTTCGGGATCTCTTGAGTAAAACTCAAGATTACATGTCCTAAGCAGTTGGCGAGGGAAAAACGGAGAAAAATACATTCAGGGCGAAAGTATTTTTCTGCCCTGAATTTTTTTTAAATAAATAAGTAATAATCAATAATTAATTATGTCTGGGTTAATAGGAAAAAAAATAGGCATGACCAGTATTTTCGACGAGAACGGGAAGAATATCCCTTGTACCGTAATTGAAGCCGGTCCATGCGTAGTTACCCAAGTCAGAACCAAAGAGGTTGACGGGTATGAGGCACTTCAACTTGGTTTCGATGACAAAAAGACTGCCAACAAAGCTGCCGAAGGGCATGCTAAGAAAGCGGGAAGCGCTGCTAAGCGTAAAGTCGTGGAATTCCAAGGATTTGAAGGAGATTTTAAATTAGGTGATGCTATCACTGTGGAACACTTTAAAGAAGGAGAATTCGTAGATATTTCCGGTACTTCTAAAGGTAAAGGATTCCAAGGTGTAGTAAAGAGACACGGCTTTGGTGGTGTGGGTCAGGCGACTCACGGGCAACATAACCGTTTAAGAGCTCCGGGTTCTATTGGTGCTGCATCTTATCCTGCGAGAGTTTTCAAAGGAATGAAGATGGCCGGTAGAATGGGTGGAGATAAAGTGAAAGTAGAAAACCTGAGAGTTTTGAAAGTGGTTACAGATAAGAACCTTATCGTAGTGAAAGGTGCTGTTCCAGGTCACAAAAACTCATACGTAATCATTAGCAAGTAATGGAAGTAGCAGTTTTAGATATAAAAGGAAAAGAAACAGGCAGAAAAGCACAGCTTTCTGATGCTGTTTTCGCAATAGAGCCTAACGAACATGCTGTTTATCTTGATGTAAAACAATACCTGGCCAATCAACGCCAGGGAACTCACAAAGCTAAAGAGCGGGCTGAGATCACCGGGAGTACCCGAAAGATCAAGAAACAAAAAGGTACCGGTACGGCTCGTGCAGGTAGCATCAAGTCTCCTATCTTTAAAGGTGGTGGACGTGTTTTTGGTCCTAGACCAAGAAGCTATAGTTTCAAATTGAATAAGAACCTTAAGCGTCTTGCCAGAAAATCGGCTTTGACAATTAAGGCACAAGGAAATGCGATAACTGTAGTAGAAGATTTTTCTTTTGATGCACCAAAGACGAAAAATTACATTGACTTTTTGAAAGCCCTTGGTATTCAGGACAAAAAATCCCTGATAGTATTGGGTGAGTCAAATAAAAACGTATATTTGTCGTCACGTAATTTGAAGGGCTCCGAGGTTGTAAGTAGTTCAGAATTAAGCACTTACAAAATATTAAACGCGAAGAATATCGTGTTCCTTGAGGGGTCTTTAGAAGGAATCGAGTCGAATTTAAGTAAATAAGCCTTATGAATATCTTAATAAAACCCATTATTACGGAAAAAGCCACGGCAGATAGCGAACTTAATAATCGTTATGCTTTTGTGGTAAACAATAAGGCGAATAAGATTGAGATCAAGAATGCGGTGGAAGCTGCATACGGAGTTTCAGTGGAAAAAGTTCGTACTATAAATGTCCGTCCTGATCGCAAAACCAGATATACAAAATCTGGAATGATCACTGGTAAAACCAGCGCTTTCAAAAAAGCATTGGTACAGGTGACGGAAGGTGAAACTATTGATTTGTACAGTAATCTTTAAGATTAAAAAATGTCAGTTAGAAAATTAAAACCAATCACACCTGGACAGCGTTTTAGAGTAGTAAATGGGTTTGACGCCATTACTACTGACAAGCCGGAGAAAAGCCTTTTGGCGCCGATCAAAAAGTCGGGTGGTAGAAACAGTCAGGGAAAGATGACCATACGCTACAAGGGTGGTGGTCACAAAAGACGTTACCGAGTTATCGATTTTAAACGCGACAAGCAGGGAATTCCTGCAACTGTTGCCAGTATAGAATACGATCCAAACAGAACGGCCTTTATCGCATTATTGAACTATCAGGATGGCGAGAAAAGGTATATTATTGCTCAGAACGGTCTTCAGGTAGGACAGAATTTGGTATCAAGC
Organism: Salegentibacter sp.; assembly: GCF_041642575.1. Lineage (NCBI taxonomy): Bacteria > Pseudomonadati > Bacteroidota > Flavobacteriia > Flavobacteriales > Flavobacteriaceae > Salegentibacter > Salegentibacter sp. The sequence continues at coordinate 20,012 of NZ_JBEPWD010000012.1, forward strand.
AATGAGATTGCAGCTCCTGAAATAGGAAATGCAATGCCTTTGAGTTTTATTCCTCTTGGTACTATTGTTTCCTGCATCGAGCTTAGAGCTGGACAGGGTGCTGTAATGGCAAGAAGTGCCGGAGCTTTCGCTCAACTTCTTGCGAGAGAAGGTAAATATGCAACCATCAAACTTCCTTCAGGAGAGATTAGAAGGGTACTAGCTACTTGTATGGCAACTATTGGTGCTGTTTCAAACAGTGACCACCAGTTGCAGATCTCTGGTAAGGCCGGTAGAAAACGTTGGTTGGGTAGAAGACCAAGAACAAGACCAGTTGCTATGAACCCGGTTGATCACCCAATGGGTGGTGGGGAAGGTAGAGCTTCAGGAGGTCACCCACGTTCAAGAAACGGAGTACCTGCTAAAGGTTTCAAAACCCGTTCAAGAACAAAAGCGAGTAATAAATATATTGTAGAACGTAGAAAGAAATAATAAGATATGGCACGTTCATTAAAAAAAGGACCTTACGTTCACTATAAATTAGACAAGAAGGTTGCTCAGAATGTTGAGTCTGGAAAGAAAGCCGTGATCAAGACCTGGTCTCGTGCGTCAATGATCACTCCGGATTTTGTTGGGCAAACCATCGCGGTGCATAACGGGAAACAATTTGTTCCTGTTTACGTAACCGAGAACATGGTAGGTCATAAATTAGGAGAATTTTCACCAACACGTTCTTTTAGAGGGCATGCAGGTGCAAAAAATAAAGGTAAAAAATAATTGAAGCTATGGGAGTTCGTAAAAGAGAAAGAGCAGAGCAAATAAAAGAAGCCAACAAGCAGGTGGCGTTTGCAAAGTTGAATAACTGCCCTACTTCACCCAGAAAGATGCGTCTTGTTGCGGATCTTGTAAGAGGGGAGAAAGTAGAAAATGCGCTTCATATTTTAAAATTCAGTCAGAAGGAGGCGTCTAATCGTTTAGAGAAGCTTTTGCTTTCAGCTGTTGCCAACTGGCAGGCTAAAAACGAAGATGCAAACATCGAAGAAGCTGAATTATTTGTGAAAGAGATTCGTGTAGATGGAGGAGCAATGCTTAAGAGGCTGCGTCCTGCACCACAGGGTCGTGCACACCGAATTAGAAAAAGATCCAATCACGTTACTTTGGTGCTTGGAGAAAACAATAATACACAAAGCTAAGTAAGAGTATGGGACAAAAAACAAATCCAATCGGGAATCGCCTTGGTATCATCAGAGGATGGGAATCCAACTGGTACGGAGGAAATGACTACGGCGACAAATTAGCCGAAGACGATAAGATTAGAAAATATATCCATGCTCGTCTCTCTAAAGCGAGTGTATCAAGGGTAATAATAGAGCGTACCCTTAAGCTTGTAACCGTTACTATCACCACTGCCCGTCCCGGTATCATTATCGGTAAAGGTGGCCAGGAGGTAGACAAGCTTAAAGAAGAGCTAAAAAAGATCACAGACAAGGAAGTTCAAATCAACATCTTTGAGATTAAGAGGCCAGAACTTGACGCTCATTTAGTAGCATCAAGTGTTGCAAGACAAATAGAGAATCGTATCTCTTATCGTCGGGCAATTAAAATGGCTATCGCGGCTGCTATGAGAATGAACGCTGAAGGGATCAAAATTGAGATCTCCGGTCGTTTAAACGGTGCTGAAATGGCACGTTCAGAATCATACAAAGATGGTAGAATTCCATTGTCTACTTTTAGGGCCGATATTGACTATGCTTTAGTTGAAGCTCATACTACTTATGGTAGATTGGGAATTAAAGTATGGATCATGAAAGGCGAAGTTTATGGTAAAAGGGAGCTTTCTCCGCTTGTTGGCCTGGCCAAAAAGCAAGGAGGAAAACCTGCAGCCGGAGGACGAGGTGGTAACAAATCACGTCGCAGAAAGTAATTTTTTAAAGTAAAGAAAAATGTTACAACCTAAAAGAACAAAATATCGTAAAATGCAAAAGGGCCGTATGAAGGGTGTTTCTCAAAGAGGACACCGTCTTTCAAACGGAACTTTCGGGATCAAGTCACTCGACTCAAGTTTTGTGACTGCCCGCCAGATAGAAGCTGCGCGTATTGCTGCTACCCGATATATGAAAAGAGAAGGTTCCCTGTGGATTAAAATTTTCCCAGACAAGCCTATCACTAAGAAACCTCTTGAAGTACGTATGGGTAAAGGTAAAGGTGCTGTAGAATACTGGGCAGCTGTTGTGAAACCGGGAAGAATTTTATTTGAAATTGGAGGTGTGCCATTAGACGTTGCTAAAGAAGCATTGCGTCTTGCCGCCCAAAAACTTCCTGTGAAAACTAAGTTTATTGTAGCTAGAGATTATCAGGCTTAATATTTAAATGTTATGAAACAATCAGAAGTAAAAGAATTTTCTGTGGCAGAATTACAAGAGGAGCTCGATAAATCTAGAAAAGCATATTCAGATTTAAAAATGGCTCACGCAGTTTCGCCATTAGAGAACCCAATACAGCTTAGAGCTGTAAGAAGAGATATAGCGAGACTTGCTACAGAGTTAACTAAAAGAGAACAACAATAAGTGTTATTCTGCTGAACATGGAAAAAAGAAATTTAAGAAAAGAACGTATAGGTGTAGTTACCAGTAATAAAATGCAGAAATCTATTGTGGTTTCTGAAGTTAAGAAAGTAAAGCACCCTATGTATGGAAAATTCGTTTTGAAAACGAAGAAATACGTAGCGCACGACGAGCAAAACGACTGCAACGAAGGAGATACTGTAAAGATCATGGAAACTAGACCTTTAAGTAAATCTAAGTGTTGGAGATTAGTAGAAATAATTGAAAGAGCGAAGTAATGGTACAACAAGAGTCTAGACTAAAAGTAGCAGACAATACCGGGGCAAAAGAAGTTTTGACCATACGTGTATTAGGAGGTACAAAGAAAAGATACGCTTCTGTTGGAGACAAGATAGTTGTCAGCGTAAAAGAAGCTACACCCAACGGAAACATTAAAAAGGGTGCAGTTTCAACAGCAGTAGTTGTTCGTACCAGGAAAGAAGTACGCAGGCCAGACGGATCTTATATCCGTTTTGATGATAACGCTTGTGTATTGCTAAACCCAACCGGAGAGATGCGCGGAACTCGTGTATTTGGCCCGGTAGCAAGAGAACTTCGTGATAAGCAATTCATGAAAATTGTATCATTGGCACCAGAGGTGCTTTAATACATTAAGAAAATGAGAAAGCTTAAGATAAAAACAGGAGATACTGTTAGAGTAATTGCCGGGGATCATAAAGGTCAGGAAGGCAAAGTACAAAAGGTATTGATTGATAAGAATAAAGCCATTGTGGAAGGTGTGAATACTATCTCTAAACATGAGAAGCCAAGCGCTGCTAACCCACAAGGTGGAATTGTGAAAAAAGAAGCTCCTATCAATATTTCCAACCTGTCTCTTATAGACAAGAATGGTGAAACCACCAGAGTTGGCTATAGAGAAGAGGATGGAAAGAAAGTGAGATTTTCTAAAAAATCTAATGAAGTAATTTAGTTATGGCATACGTACCAAGACTTAAAGCAGAATTTAATGATAGAATTAAACCTGCGTTAAAAGAAGAATTCAGCTACTCCAACGTAATGGAGATTCCAAAACTTGAAAAGATAGTTATTAGCCGTGGAGTTGGTGCAGCTGTTGCCGATAAAAAACTTGTTGATCATGCGGTAGAAGAACTATCTGCTATCACCGGTCAAAAAGCGATACAAACCATATCTAAAAAAGATGTTGCTTCGTTTAAACTTCGTAAAGGAATGCCAATTGGCGCAAAAGTTACCTTACGGGGATATAGAATGTATGAATTTTTAGATAGACTTATAACTTCTGCATTGCCAAGAGTTCGTGATTTCAGCGGAATTAAAGCTAATGGTTTTGATGGAAGAGGGAATTACAACCTGGGAGTTACCGAACAGATCATCTTTCCGGAGATCGATATTGATAAGGTAAACCGTATTTCAGGTATGGATATCACTTTTGTGACTACCGCAAAAACCGATAAGGAAGCAAAATCATTGTTAACCGAACTGGGATTACCCTTTAAAAAGAATTAATTATGGCTAAAGAATCAATGAAAGCCCGTGAGGTAAAGAGGCAGGAAATGGTAAAGAAATATGCTGAGAAACGTAAGGCGCTTAAAGAAGCCGGAGATTACGAGGCATTACAGAAATTACCTAAAAACGCTTCTCCTGTACGTTTGCACAATCGTTGTAAACTAACAGGTAGACCTAAAGGGTACATGAGACAATTTGGACTATCGCGAGTAATGTTCAGGGAGATGGCTAATAAAGGTCTTATTCCAGGGGTAAGAAAAGCTAGTTGGTAAAATTATAAATTGGTTGAAGGTTCTGTCCGAATGTCGGATTCGAAAACCACAGCCGCAAATAAGAATAGATGAATACAGATCCTATTGCAGATTATTTAACGAGAATTAGAAATGCCGTTGCGGCTAACCACAGAGTGGTTGAGATCCCGGCTTCTAATCTTAAAAAGGAAATGACCAAAATATTATTCGATCAGGGTTATGTTCTAAGTTACAAGTTCGATGATTCTACTGCTCAGGGAGTTATTAAAATAGCCCTTAAGTATGACAAGATCACCAAAGAACCTGTAATTAAGGATATCCAGAGAATAAGTAAACCTGGTTTACGTAAGTATGCCGGCGCTAACGAACTACCTCGTATCCTTAACGGATTAGGTATTGCCATCGTGTCTACTTCTCACGGAGTGATGACAGGAAAGCAGGCTAAAGCCGAGAAAGTTGGTGGTGAAGTATTGTGTTACGTTTACTAATAAAAGACGAAAGAAATGTCAAGAATAGGTAAAAACCCAATTACAATTCCTGAAGCTGTAAACGTAGATTACAAGGACGGAGTTGTTACGGTAAAAGGAAAACTTGGAGAGCTTAAGCAGGAGATCAGTGGCATCGATGTGAAAATCGAAGATGGCGTGATCACTTTTGAACGTTCTTCAGAGAAAAGTGAACAAAAAGCCAAGCATGGTCTTTACCGTGCATTGGTAAACAATATGATTGAAGGTGTTACCAATGGTTATACTAAAAGCCTTGAGTTGGTTGGGGTGGGTTACCGTGCCAGCAACCAGGGACAAAAATTAGAAATCGCCGTTGGGTACTCTCATAATATTGTAATAGATTTGGCTCCCGAAGTTAAAGTGGAAACAGTTTCAGATAAAGGTAAAAACCCAATCGTGAAATTGACTTCTTACGATAAACAACTTGTGGGCCAGGTTGCCGCTAAAATACGAAGCTTTAGAGCCCCGGAACCTTACAAAGGAAAAGGGATTAAGTTTGTTGGAGAGCAATTACGTAGAAAAGCAGGTAAATCAGCTTAATAAAGTTTAGATATGGCAGTTTCAAAACAAGACAGAAGAAATAAGATCAGGAAGCGTGTTCGTAAAGCTATTACGGGTACTGCAGGCCGACCAAGATTATCTGTATTCAGAAGCAATAAAGAAATTTATGCTCAGATTATAGATGACGTAGAAGGAAATACTATTGCTGCGGCTTCCTCAAGAGATAAGGATATTTCAGCAGAAGGTGATAAAACCAAACAAGCAGAGCTTGTAGGGAAAAGCCTGGCTGAAAAAGCTATGAAAGCCGGTGTGGAAACCATTTCGTTTGACCGGGGTGGATATCTATATCACGGAAGAGTTAAATCATTAGCCGATGGTGCTCGCGAAGGAGGCCTAAAATTCTAGAAAATTATGTATCAAGATTATAAAAACGTAGAACATGTAAAGCCGGGCGGACTTGAATTAAAAGATCGTTTGGTAGGAGTACAACGTGTTACTAAAGTTACAAAAGGTGGTAGAGCCTTTGGATTTTCTGCTATTGTAGTAGTAGGAGATGAGAATGGTGTTGTTGGGCAAGGTTTAGGAAAATCTAAAGAAGTTGCCGATGCTATCTCCAAGGCTGTAGAAGATGCTAAAAAGAATTTAGTGCGTATTCCTCTGCATAAAGGAACTTTACCTCACGAGCAAAAAGGTAAGTACGGTGGAGCCAGAGTTTTGTTGCTTCCGGCATCAAACGGTACTGGTATTATTGCCGGTGGTGCAATCCGTGCTGTATTAGAGTCGGTTGGAGTACATGACGTACTTTCTAAGAACCAGGGCTCTTCAAACCCGCACAACGTGGTAAAAGCTACTTTTGATGCACTATTGCAATTGCGTAGTGCCGATACTGTAGCCAAACAACGTGGTATTTCGTTAGAAAAGGTTTTTAAAGGATAAATCAAGGATAGAGATGGGAAAGATTAAAGTTACAAAAGTAAGAAGTGCGATCAACCGTTCTAAAAATCAAAAATTGACTTTAGAAGCACTTGGCCTTAAGAAAATGGGTCAAACTGTGGAGCACAATGATACGCCAAACATCCTTGGTATGGTAAATAAAGTTAAACATCTGGTTTCTGTAGAAGAAACAAAATAAGAGGTTCAAACATGGAATTAAATAACTTACGACCTGCAAAGGGTTCGGTTAAAAGTAACAGCAAACGCGTAGGCCGTGGAGAAGGATCTGGAAAGGGTGGTACTGCTACCCGTGGTCACAAAGGTGCTAAGTCGCGTTCTGGTTACTCCAAGAAAATTGGTTTTGAAGGTGGGCAAATGCCACTTCAACGCCGGGTACCAAAATTTGGTTTCAACAACAGGAATCGTAAAGAATATCAAGGTATTAATTTAGACACTCTTCAACGTCTTGTTGATGAAGGTAGAATTAAAGATACCGTAGATATGGACGTTTTAGTAGAAAACGGTCTTGCTGGAAGAAACGAACTTGTAAAGATATTAGGAAGAGGTGAATTAAAGGCAAAGTTGAAAATATCTGTTCATAAATTTACAGCCTCAGCAAAAGAAGCTATCGAAGCTGCCGGAGGTGAAGTTGTTACTTTATAATAGATAACCCAATGAAATTCATCAATACTATTAAGAATATTTGGAAGATCGAGGAACTAAAAAATAGAATTTTAGTAACCCTCGGTCTATTATTAGTATACCGTTTTGGAGCTCAGGTAGTTTTGCCTGGTATAGATGCTTCACAGCTGGCAAACCTGTCAAGTCAAACTGAAGGAGGTATTTTGGGCCTCCTTAATGCATTTACCGGTGGAGCGTTTTCTAATGCTTCGGTATTTGCTTTAGGGATTATGCCGTATATCTCTGCTTCTATTGTGGTGCAGCTTATGGGAATTGCGATTCCTTATTTGCAAAAACTACAAAAAGAGGGAGAAAGCGGTAGAAGAAAGATCAATCAGATTACCAGGTGGCTTACCATTGCTATTACACTTGTACAGGGGCCGGGTTATATTTATAACTTGTTTTCTACCCTTCCTTCAAGTGCATTTCTTTTAGGTGATACCGTAACATTCGTTACGGCCTCGGTAATTATCCTTACCACTGGATGTATCTTTGCAATGTGGTTAGGTGAGAAGATCACCGATAAAGGTATTGGAAATGGTATTTCATTATTAATTATGGTTGGTATTATTGCTACACTGCCACAAGCATTTATTCAGGAATTCGCTTCCCGGGTATTTGAATCTAACGGTGGTTTGATCATGATCCTAATCGAGTTAGTAATCTGGTTTGCGATAATTCTGGCTTCAGTAATGTTGGTAATGGCTGTGCGCCAGATCCCCGTGCAATACGCCCGAAGAACCGCTTCCGGTGGTTATGAGAAAAATGTGTTTGGGTCAAGACAGTACATTCCGCTTAAGCTTAATGCTTCAGGTGTAATGCCAATTATCTTTGCCCAGGCTATAATGTTTATTCCTGCAGCAGTTGCCGGTCTCTCAGATTCTGAAGCGGCGCAAGGAGTAACAGCTGCATTTAGCGATATGTTCGGTTTTTGGTATAATGTGGTCTTTGGGCTGTTAATTATAGTATTTACCTATTTCTATACAGCTATTACCGTTCCTACCAACAAAATGGCTGATGATCTTAAGCGTAGCGGTGGATTTATTCCAGGGATTCGTCCCGGAAGCGAAACCGCCGATTTCTTAGACCGAATCATGTCCCAAATAACCCTCCCTGGATCTGTATTCCTGGCTTTAATTGCGGTGTTCCCTGCGGTTGTTGAGTCTTTATTGGGAATTCAAGCTGGATGGGCGCTGTTCTTTGGAGGTACTTCACTGCTAATTATGGTTGGAGTTGCGATAGACACCATGCAGCAGGTGAACTCATATTTGCTTAACAGGCATTATGACGGATTGATGAAATCAGGTAAAAACAGAAAAGCAGTAGCTTAATTATGGCAAAACAACCAGCGATAGAGCAAGACGGAACCATTATTGAAGCATTGTCTAATGCAATGTTCAGAGTGGAATTAGAAAACGGTCACGTGGTGACTGCACATATTTCGGGTAAAATGCGTATGCACTATATCAAGTTGTTGCCCGGAGACAAAGTAAAACTGGAAATGAGTCCTTACGATTTAAGCAAGGCTCGTATAACATACAGATATTAAAAGTAATTTGAGCTATTTGTAAAATTTTCAGTACTTTTGCAACCTGAAAAATTTTGATAGCTGAATATCCTGGATACGAATGTTAGTATCGTTTGCCGGGAGCACAAAAACCTAAAGAGATGAAAGTTAGAGCATCAATAAAGAAGAGAAGTGCCGAGTGCAAAATTGTGCGCAGAAAAGGCAGGCTTTACGTAATTAACAAAAAGAATCCTAGATTTAAACAAAGACAAGGCTAATTATGGCAAGAATTGCAGGTGTTGATATACCAAAACAAAAGCGAGGAGTTATAGCATTGACCTATATCTTCGGAATTGGCAAGAGCAGGGCGCAACAAATCCTGGCCGAAGCCAAAGTAGATGAAAGTACAAAAGTTTCAGACTGGGACGACGAAGAGATTGGTCGTATTCGTGAAGCTGTTGGTAATTATACAATCGAAGGAGAATTACGTACTGAAGTTCAAATGAGTATTAAGCGCCTTATGGATATTGGGTGCTACAGAGGGATCCGTCACAGAACAGGTTTGCCTTTGAGAGGTCAGCGTACCAAAAATAACTCCAGAACGAGAAAAGGAAGAAGAAAAACAGTTGCTAACAAGAAAAAAGCAACTAAATAGTAAGTAATATGGCAAAGAAGACAACTCAAAAAAAACGTAAAGTAACTGTTGAGTCTACCGGACAAGCGCATGTTACTGCTTCTTTTAATAACATTATCGTGTCTTTAACCAATAAGAATGGTGATGTTGTTAGCTGGTCATCTGCTGGTAAAATGGGCTTCAGGGGTTCTAAGAAGAATACTCCTTACGCTGCTCAACTTGCTGCAGAAGATGCATCTAAAGTGGCACACGAAGCTGGTTTGCGTAAAGTAAAAGTTTATGTAAAAGGACCGGGTAATGGTAGGGAATCTGCCATCCGTTCTATACATAACAGTGGGATTGAAGTAACCGAGATCATCGATGTTACTCCACTACCACACAACGGATGTCGTCCTCCTAAAAGACGTAGAGTTTAATAAAATTATAATAATTGAGAGAGGAGTTAAGATTATCGAAGGAGAAATGCCTTAATTCATAATCCCTCTCTAGCAAATTTAAATTTAATGGCAAGATATACAGGACCACAAACCAAAATAGCCCGTAAATTCGGTGAAGCTATTTTTGGAGATGATAAATCTTTCGAGAAAAGAAATTATCCTCCAGGGCAACACGGTAATAACCGTCGTCGCGGAAAGAAATCAGAATATGCTATCCAGTTAATGGAGAAGCAAAAAGCTAAATATACCTATGGTATTTTAGAGCGTCAATTCAGTAATATGTTCAAAAAAGCTACCCGTGCCCAGGGAATTACTGGGGAGGTACTTTTACAATTATGTGAATCACGTCTTGATAACGTAGTTTATAGAATGGGTGTTGCCCCTTCAAGAAGAGGAGCAAGACAATTGGTTTCTCACAGGCATATAACCGTGAATGGTGAATTGGTAAATATACCTTCTTACCAGTTGAAAGCAGGTGATGTAGTTGGTGTTCGCGAAAAATCTAAATCTCTTCAGGCTATCCAGGATTCACTTGCTAACTCAAGCAGTGTATATGAATGGATTACCTGGAACAATGAAACAAAACAAGGAACTTTTGTTTCTGTACCAGGACGTATTCAGATCCCGGAAAATATAAATGAACAATTCATCGTCGAATTATATTCGAAGTAATAATTCACAGAAGTCGTAATATGGCAATACTAAATTTTCAAAAGCCCGATAAAGTTATAATGATTGATTCAACAGATTTCGAGGGGAAATTCGAATTTCGCCCTCTGGAACCTGGCTATGGATTAACCGTTGGTAACGCTTTAAGAAGAGTGTTATTATCTTCACTGGAAGGATTTGCAATCACTTCGGTTCGTATCGAAGGCGTAGATCATGAATTCTCGGCTATTCCTGGAGTAGTGGAAGACGTAACAGAAATTATCCTGAACCTGAAGCAAGTAAGGTTTAAAAGGCAGATTGATGAAATAGATAACGAAGCCGTTACAATTTCTGTTTCAGGTGAAGAACAACTTACTGCGGGTCATTTTCAAAAATTTATCTCTGGTTTCCAGGTGTTAAACCCAGATCAGGTTATCTGTAATCTTGATAAAAAGGTGAACCTGAATATGGAGATCACTGTTGAGAAAGGCAGAGGCTATGTTCCGGCAGAAGAAAATAAAAAAGCGAACGCTCCATTAGGTACGATCTTTACCGATTCTATTTTTACGCCAGTTAAAAACGTAAAGTATAGTATTGAAAACTATCGTGTAGAACAAAAAACCGATTACGAAAAACTGGTTTTTGAAATTGTAAGCGATGGTTCTATTCATCCTAAAGATGCCCTTACCGAAGCTGCAAAAACCCTTATTCACCATTTTATGCTATTCTCTGATGAGCGTATCACGCTTGAAGCTGATGAGATAGCGCAAACTGAAACTTATGATGAAGAATCTCTTCACATGAGACAGTTGCTTAAAACAAAGCTGGTAGATATGGATCTTTCGGTTAGAGCATTGAATTGCTTGAAAGCAGCAGAGGTTGATACCCTTGGAGATCTTGTTTCTTACAACAAAAACGATCTGATGAAATTCAGAAACTTCGGAAAGAAATCTCTTACCGAATTAGAAGAGTTGGTTAGCAACAAAGGTTTAAACTTTGGGATGGACCTTTCAAAATACAAATTAGATAAGGACTAATATATAAGTAGTTTTCCATAAAAGCCGGCAGAAGACCGGGCTTTGGGAAAATGAATAAAGAACAGAACAATGAGACACGGAAAGAAAATCAACCATTTAGGCAGAAAGACCGCTCACAGAAAGTCTATGCTCGCCAATATGGCCTGCTCGTTAATTGAGCACAAGAGAATTAACACTACCGTTGCTAAGGCAAAAGCTTTGAAAGTTTTTGTAGAGCCTTTGGTAACGAAGTCTAAAGAAGATACTACACACAATCGTAGAATTGTTTTTAGTAAGCTTCGTCAAAAAGAAGCTGTTGCGGAATTGTTCCGTGAGGTTGCTCCTAAAGTAGGAGATCGCCCGGGAGGTTACACCAGAGTTATCAAACTTGGTAACCGACTTGGAGATAACGCCGATATGGCCCTTATCGAGTTAGTTGATTACAACGAAACGTATAATCTTACCAAGCCAGAGAAGAAAAAATCTACTCGTAGAGCTGGAAAGAAAAAGCCTTCTGAGCCTACTGCTCCAAAAGCAGAGACGAAAACTGAAGAGAAATCTTCACCAAAAGAAGATAAAAAAGAAGAATAGAATGATTCATTCTTTTAAAATTCAAAAAAGGATAAGCTCTCGGGTTTATCCTTTTTTTATATATTATAACCAAATATTCATTTCTGCGAAAGCGGATATCCCAGAACACAACACAATTAAGTAATAGTTTACAATGAAGTATCAAACCCGAAAAAAAGCAATTATTCTTCTGGCCGATGGAACTATATTTCACGGAAAGGCTATAGGAGATAAAGATGGAAGCGCCACTGGCGAGATCTGTTTCAATACCGGAATGACCGGATATCAGGAGATATTTACCGACCCCTCTTACTTTGGGCAATTAATGGTGACAACCAATGCCCATATTGGGAATTACGGAACAGCTGAAAAAGATAATGAATCTGATAAAGCTAAGATCGCCGGACTTATTTGCAAGAATTTCAACTATACCTATTCCCGTCCTGCAGCCGATGCATCTCTGGAGACATTCCTTGAGGAAAGCGGCATCTTTGGAATTTCAGATGTTGATACCCGTGCGCTGGTAACTTACATCAGGGAGAATGGAGCTATGAATGCCATTATCTCTACCGATGTGGATAATATTGAAGGCCTGAAGAAAGAGCTTGAGAAAGTACCTGATATGAATGGTCTGGAGCTGGCTTCTAAGGTTTCTACAAAGGAGGCTTATTACTTTGGAAGTGAAAATGCTACTTACCGTGTAGCTGCCTTAGATATCGGGATTAAGAAAAACATTCTCCGCAGCCTGGCCGATAGGGATGTATACGTAAAAATATTTCCTTATAACGCAACTTATGAAGAAATGAAGGAGTGGAATCCTGATGGTTATTTCCTTTCCAATGGTCCAGGAGATCCGCAACCGTTGAAAGAAGCAATTAGCCTTACAAAATCTATTTTGGAAAAGGATCATCCTCTCTTCGGAATTTGCCTCGGACACCAGGTTATCGCTATCGCTAATGGAATTAAAACTTACAAAATGCATCACGGGCACCGTGGCATTAATCACCCGGTTTTGAACCTTAAAACAGGTAAAGGAGAGATTACCTCCCAAAATCACGGATTCTCTGTAGATAAAGCAGAAACTGAAGCGCATCCCGATGTTGAAATAACTCATATGTGTATAAATGACGATACCATTGGTGGAATTGCGATGAAAAACAAAAATTGTTTCTCAGTGCAATATCACCCTGAAGCAAGTCCGGGACCGCACGATGCGAGCTATTTATTTGATGAATTTCTGGACAGAATAAAAGGAGCGAAAGTTTAATAATTTTCTATAAAAAATAAATAAAAAGCCCAAAATTTAAATATTTTGGGCTTTTTTAACGCAGGAATTGTTTTTTTTTAACTTCGTCGTCAATTCAATTAAAACTCATCAATGAAAAAACTATTACTAATCAGCTTTTGCTTTTTATCATTTTCTTTCATCAATGCACAAGATCAGGCTTCGGTTGAAGACGGACTTTTATCTATAAACATCTTAACTCCCGGTTTAGAATACGAGTTCGGTCTCACAAATTCTACTACTTTAGATTTAAGGGCAGGCACCGGTTTTGCTTACAGAAAGAACAGCTTCGATGAAGGCTTTGGTGTATATCCTATTTTTAATGTTCAATATCGCTATTATTATAACTTAGAAAAACGCCTGGAAAAGGGAAAAAATATAAATAATAACAGTGCTAATTATATTGCTTTGAGCGGAGCTGTTCAGGCAGGAAAACCTATAATTGGAGATTTAGAATATAATGAAGGTTATTTTGGAGCGATTGGCCCGGTATGGGGTTTACAACGTTATTATGGAGGTGGTTTCAAATTAGACCTCAATTTAGGGGCTGGTTACGGTTTTAATGAATCTGGTGAATCTTTTTTCTCTCCACTTATTGGTTTAAGATTAGGATGGCTTCTTTCAAACTAATTTTTTTCAGTCTTTTATTTCTCTGTATTTCGGAAATCCAGGCCCAAAAACATCCTGTTTTTTATGGCGGGATAGAAATGTACCGGCATACTTCTTTCGAGAATAATGGCTTTATAAAATTATCGGTAGGTTCTCAAATTTATCAGCTCAAATTCTTTGCTCCGGAAATCGGTTTTGACTATGGTGGAGGGGCACTTCAGGAAAGAAGTATATTTGATGAAAGTGTTTTTGTAGATAATTTAAGTGAAGGACTTTTAAGACAACGATTTACATTTTCAGTATTAACTCTAAATCCTAAACTAAAATTTGGCGAAGAAGATGCCTACTTAACCTTCTCTCCGAAATATCACATCGGTAGGCTTAATGGTGAAGCAGCTTATCTCGAGTATAGTGGCCATAATAATCGATACATAAGTTTAAAAGAAGGCCAGAAGTCTAAGGTTAACACTTCGTTTTGGAGTTTTGCCATTGGTTTTGAAGGTTTGCAAATAACCTCAAAGTACTGGTTTGGTCTTTCTGTACATTATACTTTGGTAGATGCCAATAATGTTTGGGATACTATGAAATTTTCAGCGCAGGATGCCTATGTTCGTTCTCCTTTAACTTCCACCATTGGCCTGGGTGTCCGCTTTTACTATAACCCATTTGGTTCAGAAAACGACTAGGAAAGTACCCGGTAACAGGTACTGCTTTAAAAAGTATCTCCTAGGACTCAAGAATGCTTTTTGCTTCGGTTTTTAGGAACAACCCAAAACAAATAAGAGATTGATACTTCAGATCATAATCTGAAGATTTTGATCTTTTTTGTTTTTAAAGCTTTGAGTTATGAATGAGGCAAGGATTCACTCTTTTCCTTATAGTAAAGAAATCGATTTCGTTAATAACTAATGTTATAAATGGCTTAAAACTACCGGTTTCACTCGTATTTTAAGCTGGCTATTTGTATCTTGCATACTTCATAAAATAACTAAAAAAACAGACTATGAGTGCAATTATAGATATTCACGCCCGTCAGATATTTGATTCAAGAGGAAACCCTACCGTAGAAGTAGATGTAGTAACTGAAACCGGAACTATTGGAAGATTTGCAGTTCCATCGGGAGCTTCTACCGGAGAACACGAAGCTGTAGAACTCCGTGATGGTGGTTCAGACTTTATGGGAAAAGGGGTTAGCAAAGCCGTTGAAAATGTAAACGAAGTTATTGCTGAAAGGCTTCTTGGGTTCTCTGTTTTTGAACAGAATCTTATCGATCAGGCTATGATTGATCTCGATGGCACTCCAAATAAAGGAAAATTAGGAGCCAATGCTATTCTGGGTGTTTCTCTGGCAGTTGCGAAAGCAGCTGCTAATGAACTCGGACTTCCATTATACAGATATATTGGTGGTGTTAGTGCTAATACACTTCCAGTTCCAATGATGAATATTATTAATGGTGGTTCACATAGTGATGCACCAATCGCATTCCAGGAATTTATGGTAATGCCGGTAAAGGCCAAAAACTTTTCTGCAGCGCTTAAAATGGGCACTGAGATCTTCCATAATCTTAAAAAGGTGCTTCACGATCGTGGTTTAAGCACCGCAGTTGGAGACGAAGGTGGTTTCGCTCCTACCTTAGACGGAACAGAAGATGCTTTGGATACTATTCTGGAAGCAATTGAGAAAGCCGGTTACAAAGGAGGAGAGGAAGTAATGATCGCTCTTGATTGTGCTGCTGCTGAATTCTATGAAAACGGAAAATACGATTACAAGAAGTTTGAAGGCGATTCAGGAAAAATAAGATCTAGCCAGGAACAGGCAGAATATCTTGCCGAACTGGCCTCAAAATATCCTATTATCTCTATTGAAGATGGAATGGATGAAAATGACTGGGAAGGATGGAAAGCCCTTACCGATCTAATTGGTGATAAAGTTCAGCTTGTAGGAGATGACCTATTCGTAACCAATGTAGAGCGTCTTGGAAGGGGAATTGAAGAAGGAATTGCGAATTCAATTCTTATTAAAGTAAATCAGATTGGTACGCTTACTGAAACAATTTCAGCGGTGAATATGGCACATAACGCAGGTTATACTTCTGTGATGTCCCACCGTTCAGGAGAAACCGAAGATAATACCATTGCAGATCTTGCTGTGGCGCTTAATACGGGTCAGATCAAGACCGGTTCAGCTTCCAGAAGTGACCGTATGTCTAAATATAATCAGTTGATCAGGATTGAAGAAGAGCTTGGAGAAGTAGCATACTTTCCA
This sequence comes from Salegentibacter sp., assembly GCF_041642575.1. Classification (NCBI taxonomy): domain Bacteria; kingdom Pseudomonadati; phylum Bacteroidota; class Flavobacteriia; order Flavobacteriales; family Flavobacteriaceae; genus Salegentibacter; species Salegentibacter sp. The sequence continues at coordinate 35,923 of NZ_JBEPWD010000012.1, forward strand.
CAGCGAAAAGCCTTTAAAATCTAATTCGATTTAGAGGAAAATTTTAAAAGCCTTTTGAAGAAAAATCAAAAGGCTTTTTTTATTTAATAAATTTCTCAAAAAAGTACATTATTAGTGGTTTTTCGGCAAATCTTATGTCTGCACAACACAATTTTTTAGGCTATATTTTGTACATTAGCAACTATCGAAAAATTGTTGAATTAAGTACATTATAAAAATATGTCTAAAGTAGCTACACTTGAAATAGACGGGAAGAAATATGAATTTCCTGTCGTAGAAGGAACCGAGAATGAACTCGGTATTGATATTAAAAGTCTACGTGGCCAAAGCGGTGTTATCACCCTAGACCCAGGCTATAAAAACACAGGAAGCTGTGAAAGCGGAATTACTTTTCTGAATGGTGAAAAAGGAATTTTAAGATACAGAGGTTATTCGATTGAAGATCTGGCAGCAAAAGCCGATTTCCTTGAAGTTGCATATCTGCTTATCTTTGGAGAACTTCCATCTAAAGAGCAATTAGATAAGTTCTACGATGATATTAAAGAGCAATCTACCGTAGATGAGGAAATGAAGAAGATCCTTGACGGATTTCCAAAAGCAGCGCACCCGATGGGAGTGCTTTCCTCTCTTACAAGTGCTCTGGTAGCATTTAACCCATCTTGTGTAGATGTTTCCTCTGAACAGGATATGTACAATGCTATCGTAAAGATTCTTGGTAAATTTCCGGTTCTTGCAGCCTGGACTTTAAGAAAGAAGACCAGCCTTCCATTAAATTATGGAGACGATTCCCTTGGATACGTGGAGAATCTTCATAAAATGATGTTTGAAAAACCGGGTAAGAAGTATGAAGTAAACCAATCGGTGATTGATGCCTTGGATAAATTACTAATCTTACACGCCGATCACGAACAAAACTGTTCTACTTCTACTGTAAGAATGGTCGGTTCTTCACACGCCGGACTTTTCGCCTCTATTTCAGCAGGTATTTCAGCGCTTTGGGGACCACTTCATGGTGGAGCCAACCAGGCAGTAATTGAAATGCTTGAAAAAATTAAAGAGGATGGAGGAGACACCAAGAAATTCATGGCTAAAGCCAAAGATAAGGATGATCCTTTCAGACTTATGGGCTTTGGACACCGTGTTTACAAAAACTTCGATCCGCGGGCTAAGATCATTAAAAAATCTGCAGATGAAGTGCTTAGCCAGTTAGGTGTTCAGGATCCTATCCTGGATATCGCTAAAGGGCTTGAAAAAGAAGCGCTGGAGGATCAGTACTTCGTAGATAGAAAACTATATCCAAACGTAGATTTCTATTCAGGGATTATTTACCGTGCCCTGGGAATACCTGTAGAGATGTTCACCGTGATGTTTGCTCTTGGTAGACTGCCAGGTTGGATCGCCCAATGGAGAGAGATGAGATTAAACAAGGAACCAATTGGTCGTCCACGTCAAATCTACACCGGTCATACGCATCGTGAATTTCAATCGGTAGACAAAAGATAATAAATCTTAAGTCTTTAATATATCAGCAAAAAGCCTCATCTAACAATGGGGCTTTTTTTATATTTGCCAAAATTTTGCAGTATGAATTTACATATCACTAATGAAACTTCGAGGCTACGTGCGGTAGTACTTGGAACTGCTGAAAGTTTTGGCGGTACGCCCGATCTTTCAGATGCTTATGATCCCAAATCCAGGGAACATATTAAGGCCGGAACTTATCCTGTTGAAGAAGATATGATAAAGGAAATGGAGGCCGTGGCCAAAGTTTTGGAGAAATATGATGTTAAGGTGTACAGGCCGAAAGTTTTAAAAGATTACAATCAAATTTTCACAAGAGATATTGCCTTTGTAATTGAAGATAAATTTATAAGATCAAATATTCTTCCCGACCGGGAACAGGAAATTGAAGCGATCAATCACGTTATCGATCAAATTCCGAAAAGTCAGGTTATAAAACTTCCGGAAGAAGCACATATTGAAGGTGGGGATGTCATGCCTTACGGCGATTATATTTTGGTAGGAACCTATTACGGTGAAGACTATAAGGATTATATAACCGCGCGTACTAATTTGCAGGCAGTAAAAGCTTTGCAGGAACTTTTTCCGAATAAAAAGGTGGTTTCCTTCAATTTGAGAAAATCCAATACAGAGCCTCGCGATAATGCTCTTCACCTAGATTGTTGTTTTCAACCGGTGGGAAAAGACAAAGCGATAATCTACAAAGGCGGGTTTTTGGAGGAGAAAGAATATAACTGGCTTGTGGATCTCTTCGGAAAGGAGAATGTCTTTGAGATTACCCGCGACGAAATGTATAATATGAATTCCAATATTTTCTCAATTGCTGAAGATGTGGTTATTTCAGAAAGGAATTTCACCAGACTCAATACCTGGCTAAGAGAACAGGGTATTACCGTAGAAGAAGTTCCTTATGCCGAAATTGCTAAACAGGAAGGCTTGTTGAGATGTTCAACCCTGCCTTTAATAAGAGATTAAACCTATGCGACAGATTACAGATACAGTTTTAATGGTGAGACCGGTAGCTTTTCGAATGAACGAGCAAACTGCCGTGAATAATTATTTCCAGGAAGACCTGAACGATGAGAATGTAAACGAACGTGCCCAGGCCGAATTTGATGCTTTTGTAAGTAAATTACGAGGAGTAGGGGTGAATGTTGTTGTGGTAGATGATGTGATGGAGGATGATACTCCGGATTCTATTTTTCCAAATAACTGGGTCTCTTTTCATGAAAATGGTGAGATTGCTCTTTATCCTATGTTTGCAGAAAACCGAAGAAAGGAGCGCCGATTGGAGTATTTCGCAAAACTGGAAGAGAAAGGTTTTAAGATCACCAATATTGTAGATTATACCGCTGCTGAAGAGGAAGAGTATTTTCTTGAGGGTACAGGAAGCCTTATCCTGGATAGAGAGAATCAAAAAGCCTATTGCGCACTGTCTCCACGTGCCGATGAAGATCTTCTTATCGAGTTTTGCGAAGATTTTGAATTTACTCCAATTATTTTCACTGCCAATCAGGATGTAGATGGAAAGCGTAAGCCTATTTATCACACCAATGTGATGATGTGTGTTGCTGAAGAATTTGCAGTGATCTGTCTTGATACCATAGACGATAAGAAGGAACGCAAAAATGTTCTGAAACACCTTAAAAAAGACGGTAAAGAAATAATTGCGATTTCTGAAGCTCAGATGCATGATTTCGCCGGGAATATGCTACAGGTGAAGGGTGCTTTTGATAAAAAATACCTTGTAATGAGTGAGAAGGCTCATAAAAGCCTTAAACCTGATCAAATTGCCAAAATTGAAAAGTACTGCGAAATTTTAAGCAGCGATCTTGAAGTTATTGAAACATGTGGAGGTGGAAGTGCCCGCTGTATGTTAGCAGAGGTATTCTTACCAAAAGCTTAATTTTCGAATAATTTTAAAATAGCAATGTTGAAAACCGGTCCTTTTTAAAAGGGGAGGTTTTTTTAATGTTTTTTATATAGTTCCCTTAGAAACAACACCATGATCCCCGCAGTAAAGAAAGCAAAAGGGAGGGAGCTTATAATCAGGAATTTTTGCATTGCGGTTAAGACATCGCTGTCTGGCCTTACATTTCCCAGAACGATAATGGCTTCAGAAAAAATAAGGATAATTACTGCCCAAATAAGTTGGAATTTTCTTCTGGGGTTTTCCCTTCCGTTATCAGAAAACATACTAAGTACAAAAATTGCGGAATCTACAGAGGTGACCAGAAAGCTAACGAGCAATAGCACAGCCACAATATTTGTTAGGTCAGAAAAAGGGAAATATTCAAAAAATCTGAATATTGAAGTGAAGACATTTCCGAATTCCTGGTTATAAGCAGCCCCTTGATCGATTAAATCGAAAGATGCCGATCCGAAAACACTGAACCAGAAAAAACTTCCAAGGGAAGGGATAAGTAATACCCCCAGGATCATTTCCCTTATTGTCCTTCCTTTTGAAATGCGGGCTATAAAGATTCCTGTAAATGGAGCCCAGGCCAGCCAAAAAGCCCAGTAATAATAGGTCCAGTCAGTAAGGAATTCCTTCCCGGGATCGTATGTCCCCAAGGCCAGGCTTAACGGAATGAAATCTATAATATATTGATATAGTGAGATTACAAACCGCTCTAAGCTTCCTGGAATGTCAATTTGGAAAAACACAAAGAACAGCAGCAACAGCGTTATAAATATATTCCAGGTGGAGATCCTTTTTATACCTTTTTCAACTCCGGCATATGCAGACAAGAATGCCAGGGAACAAATAAGGAAAACCAGGACAACGGTAAGCCATAGATTTCCGGGTGGGGTAGAAGTTAGATGACTTAATCCGCCTTCAATTTGAGTCGTTCCCAATCCAATTGCGGCCACAAGACCGAAGACAGTGGTTAAAATAGTAAGGAGGTCAACTCCCTGAGGAAGAAGTTTTACCGATTTTAACTGCGGAAGGCTATGGCCTAATTTAATTCTGTTTTTTGCCACAAAAAGGGAATAAGCAATTAATAAGGCAAAAATTCCATAGAAAGCCCAGGCCGTAAAACCCCATTGATAAAAAGTGTATTCCAGGGCGATGATATCAGCTGAATCTGTGGTTTGCAGCGGCGGATTTAAAAACATAAAAACCGGCTCCTGCACGGCTCTTAACAGTATTCCCGCACCCATTCCTGCGCTGTAAAGCATGGCAATCCATCCCAGGCGTGAAAATTCGGGCTTACTGGGCCCTAGCTTAATCTTTCCGAACCTGGAAAAGGCTATCCCTATTAAAAAGAAGACACATATTAAACCTAACCAAAGATAGAAAGCACCAAAATATTCCCTGATTCCTAAGGAAACGAAATCAATAAGTTGGTAGAAATAATCGGTGAAAAAAAAGATAAAAAGAGAGCATAACAGCAAAGTTGTTATGGAAGTAGCCAGGAGTATGTTTTGCCTTACCAGGCTGGAAACAGTTTTCAACAATACCAGTGTTTAAGCTTTAGTTTACTGAATGGCCCAATTTCCGGAATATATTTGGACCTGTAAAAACCACTTGGAAGTGAAATACTCGGTTTTATTCTTTTCCTTTGGCTATTTTATTCAGCATTCCTTCAAAAATAAAATAATGAAAAGGATACATTGTATACCAGTAAATTCGGCCCCAAATGCCTTTTGGTCGAAATGTGGCGATTTGGTGAAGCACATTTTCTTCATCTATCTTAAATTCCAGCCAGGCCTCTCCGGGAACTTTCATTTCAGCAAAAAGCAACAGGCGTTTTTCTTCCTTGTCGGCCAGTAAAACCCGCCAGAAATCAAGCGAATCGCCGGGTGCGATCCTGGTAGGGTGGGTTCTTCCTCTGCGAAGACCAACTCCGCCGAAAAACTTGTCAATCAGTCCGCGGACTTTCCAAAGCCAGTTTCCATAATACCAACCGTTGAGTCCACCAATAGCCCAAATTCGTTCCAGGATCTCATCCGGATTATCTACTTTGGTAGATTGTTCATCTTTTAAACAACCGTAAGTGGGGACCTGTATGTATTGACTAAGATCATTTCTAAACCGGCCACTGCTTAAGGAATCTTTCCAACTGGAGACAACCTGATTCTGTTCAATTTTATAAAAAGCGAGTTTTATGGCTTCTTCATAACTTATTGGTTCTATTCCAAGAATATCCTGAAGCCTGGTGTCGCTGGTAATCACTTCAACCTTCATGCTGTCTACAAGGTTTTGAGCAAGTTTAAAAGAAGTTGAGGTGACAAAATAAAGCCAATATGCCGAAAGCTTTGGAGACATTACAGGAACACCAATAATCAATATTTTCAAACCTCTTATTTTCCCGTAGATCTCCATCATTTCCCGATAGGTAAGAATATCAGGCCCTCCTACATCAAAAGATTCATTATAACATTTTTCATTTCCGATAACTCCGGTTAAAAACTGGATTATATCTCTTATGGCAATAGGTTGACATTTGGTTTCCACCCAGCTGGGAGTGATCATTATCGGTAACTTTTCACATAGGTCTCTAATAATCTCAAATGATGAACTACCTGACCCTACAATAATTGCCGCTCGTATAACAGTAAGATTGAAATTTCCTTTGTATAAAATTTCCTCTACCTTTTTTCGGGATTCCAGATGTTTGGAAAGTTTCTCCTCATTGATTATACCGCTTAGATAAATAACCTGTTTCACCGAGGTTCCGGCCATTATTTTGTTGAAATTTTTAGCAGATCTGGATTCCTGTTCATCAAAATCCTCTGTGGAGCCAGTCATGGAATGGATGAGGTAAAAAGCGACGTCAATATTGTTTAACTTTTCGGGAGTATCAGAATCCTTTAAAAAATCCAACTCCACGATTTCTACTTGCTCCCTTATCTTTTTATTGGAGGTAAAGCGGTTCTCGCTCCTAACGGCACAAATAACTTCGTGACCCAATTCAAGTAGTTGCGGGAGTAATCGCATTCCAATATAACCATTGGCACCGGTAAGTAATATTCGCATTTTCGGGAAATTTCAGCTTTAAATTAGGGATTAATTATTACTTTCACTCAGATTTAGAAAAATTTTATAAAATGAATAATGTACTCAAAATTGTGCTTCTTGTTGTTGGTATAGGTCTTATCGCCTATGGATTATATACTCTTATTACTCCTGAGGTTTCCATTGATGCCGGGCCTTTACAGGTAGAAGCACAGGGCGATAAAACCCAGCCAATTGCAATGATTGCATTTGGGATTTTGGCTTTAATAGGAGGCCTTGCCTTTAAAAAACGCTAATACAAGAGTTAAAAACTTTTTGCTTTCCCCCTAAAGGTCTCGTATTTGGGTGGGCGCATTATCTGTTTTGTAATTCAGAATCTTTTTAAAGTAATTATGGATCTTCGGGTTATCTGCTTTAACCTTGATGAAATAGTGATCCCGATAAAAGGAATATTCTTCTGCCTTGCCTTTATAAAGGTTTAGTTTGTAATAGGGAATAACAAGTGCAAAAGTTTCCAGCAGGGAGCGAAACATTATAACGATCCCTTTGGGCCGCATTTCCACATTACAGGTGTTTGCGTTATTGTCTAGAACAAGAAGGTTGTGAATGTCTATACTGGCTGCGGTAATATGCAGTTTTGGAGAACCTATCCCTTTTAATTTCATTCGCTCAAAAAGAGTAAAAGGCGGGCCTACTTCGCCGATGATCTTTTCTTTGATCTTTGCCCGATTATAAGAAACATTAAGAAGCATAGCTTTTTGCTTAAAGATAAGCATTTGGCGCCAAAACCTATAGTAAAACTCTAATTTCTGTTATCTTTGCGCTCTTATTTTAAGCCAAATAACAAAACCCAGAAGTAGTAATGAGCATTCAGGCGAAACTTTCAGAAAAAGTAAAAGAGGCTGTTAAACAGCTGTATGAAGTAGAAATAGATCACACCGAGTTTCAACCTACCCGCAAGGATTTTGAAGGCGATATTACCCTTGTGGTTTTTCCTATGCTAAAACAGGTGAAAACTAATCCTGCAAAGTTGGGAGAAGATATAGGAAATTATCTGCAGGAAAATGTTGCTGAAGTTGAGCGTTATAATGTTGTACAGGGATTTCTGAATATCGTTTTAAGCGATGTCTATTATTTGGATTTTTTCAATGAGGTAAAAGATCGCGAAGATTTTGGTGTAATTCCGCCTGCGGAAGATGCTAAAGGGATCATGGTAGAATACTCCTCCCCAAATACCAATAAACCCTTGCATTTGGGCCATATACGGAATATTCTCTTAGGTTATTCTGTCGCTGAAATCTTAAAGGCAGCGGGTAATAAATCTTACAAAACCCAGATCATTAACGATCGTGGAATTCATATCTGTAAATCCATGCTTGCCTGGGAGCGTTTCGGAAATGGGGAAACTCCCGAAAGCACAGGTTTAAAAGGCGATAAACTGGTGGGGAATTATTATGTGAAATTCGACCAGGAATATAAAAAGGAGATTTCAGAATTAATCGCACAAGGCAAAACCGAAGAGGAAGCTAAAGCTGAGGCTCCGATTTTAAAAGAAGCCAAGGAGATGCTGCTCAAATGGGAAGATAATGAACCCGAAGTGGTTGCTCTTTGGGAGAAAATGAATAATTGGGTCTATAATGGATTTGAGAAAACTTATGAGGCGCTTGGAGTAGATTTCGATAAGAATTATTACGAAAGTGAGACTTATCTTCTGGGAAAAGATGTAGTAAACCAAGGACTTGAGGAAGGAGTTTTTTATAAAAAGGAAGATGGCAGTGTTTGGATAGATCTCACCGACGAAGGTCTGGACGAGAAGATCGTGCTGCGTAGCGATGGTACAGCCGTTTATATGACGCAGGATATCGGTACTGCCATTCAGCGGGTGAAAGATTTCGATATCAACGGGATGGTTTACACCGTGGGTAATGAGCAGGATTATCACTTTAAAGTCTTATTCCTAATTCTGAAGAAACTCGGATATGACTGGGCAGATTACCTGTATCACCTGAGCTACGGAATGGTAGATCTTCCATCTGGAAAGATGAAAAGTCGTGAAGGGACAGTAGTAGATGCTGATGACTTGATAGTGGAAATGATAGAGACCGCCAAAAAGATCTCTGAAGAATTAGGAAAACTTGATGGCTATTCTGAACAAGAAAAGGAAGAGTTATACCGAATTATCGGGCTCGGCGCATTAAAATATTATATTCTTAAAGTAGATCCGCGAAAACGAATCTTGTTCAATCCGGAAGAATCGGTGGATTTTCAAGGAAATACCGGGCCGTTTATTCAATATACTTACGCCAGAATCCAGTCGATTTTAAGAAAAGCCGATTTTGATTACAGCAAACCGGTGGCTCCGGATTATGAATTGCACGAGAAAGAAAAGGAATTACTGAAGCAGCTTCAGCTATATCCGGAAATCATTCAGTTGGCGGCTGAAAATCACAGTCCGGCGCTTATTGCTAATTATGTTTATGACCTGGTGAAGGAATTCAATTCTTTCTATCAAAATGTGATCATTCTTGGTGCCGAAGATATTTCAGAAAAAATCTTTAGGGTACAACTCTCTAAATCGGTGGCCAACGTAATAAAATCTGGTTTTGCCCTTTTAGGAATCCAGGTGCCGGAAAGGATGTAGAATCTTGATCAGGAGCCAAAGAAACTTAAAGGAGAAGTTAAATTCAGAAGGAAAAAATGATTTTGAAGCGGAATAAAAAGTTTTCACTTCAGGTTCAAATCATTAAATTTGCAAACCGCCCTTTATAAGGCGTAAAATTAAACTACAGGAAGAGATTATGTTCGATAATTTAAGCGACAAGTTAGATAATGCCTTACACGTTTTAAAAGGTCATGGGCAAATTACCGAGGTTAACGTAGCCGAAACTCTTAAAGAGGTTCGCCGCGCCCTTGTTGATGCCGATGTGAATTATAAGATTGCTAAGGATTTTACCAACACCGTAAAGGAAAAAGCTCTTGGACAGGATGTTTTAACAGCATTAAAGCCGGGGCAAATGATGGTGAAGCTCGTTAAGGATGAGCTTACCGAACTTATGGGAGGTGAAGCTGAAGGAATCGACCTGTCAGGTGATCCATCGGTGATCCTGATGTCTGGTTTGCAGGGTAGTGGTAAAACCACGTTCTCCGGGAAACTGGCTAACTTTCTCAAGAAGAAAAAAAATAAAAAACCGCTTTTAGTAGCCTGCGATGTCTATCGTCCTGCTGCGATCAACCAGCTTCATGTTGTTGGAGAACAGGTTGGCGTAGAGGTGTATTCCGAAGAAGGCAATATGGATCCGGTTGCGATCTCTAAAGCAGCCATCGCGCACGCGAAGGAAAATGGCCATAATGTGGTTATTATTGATACCGCGGGTCGACTTGCTGTAGATGAAGAAATGATGACCGAAATCGCCAATATTCACCAGGCGGTTCAACCACAGGAGACTTTATTCGTGGTAGATTCTATGACGGGTCAGGATGCTGTGAATACAGCTAAGGCTTTTAACGACAGATTGAATTTTGACGGGGTTATCCTAACCAAATTAGATGGTGATACCCGTGGTGGTGCTGCGATTTCTATTAAATCGGTAGTAAATAAACCCATTAAATTTATTGGTACCGGCGAGAAAATGGACGCGATTGATGTGTTCTACCCTTCCCGTATGGCCGATAGGATTTTAGGGATGGGAGATGTTGTTTCCCTTGTGGAGCGCGCCCAGGAACAATATGATGAGGAAGAAGCAAGAAAGCTTCAGAAGAAAATTGCTAAAAATAAATTCG
>NZ_JBEPWD010000013.1:0-11374 GCF_041642575.1 Salegentibacter sp.
CCGTAAGGCTGATTCAGATCCTCAAGAAAAACATCTCTGAAATCCGGCTTTCCGTCACCATCCTCATCACGTAAAATGGTGATTCGATCGGCACTGTCTTCTGTGTTGGATTCTACCACAAAAATATCTTCGTTGGGAGCGACATAAGTTTGACGAGGATGCTTAAAGTCATCCGCAAACCTGGTAACCGTAAAACCTTCTGGCGCTTTTGGAGTCTTATCTTCAGGCCAATCGATGACTTTGCTTTCTTTGGTCACCGATTCTGAAGAAAAAGGCGGTGGAAGTTCGAGAGGACCTATAGCTGTTTCCACTACATCCGGTTCCCGGTTCGCCAACTCCTGTTTTCTTTTTTCACTTAAATCTTCATTCACCTGTGCGATCCCTAATCCGGAAAAAAGCAGACAGATACATAAAAGGCTGATATTAAATCTCATAATTTATCAAGTTATACTTAAAATTAACCCTAATTTTAAAGTCGGAAAAGTATTTCATGGTGATTAAGTTTAATTTAACAGCGGATTTAAAGCCATCAATTCTCATGAAGGTTTTGGCTGCTTTAAGGCTTTTGAGTAAGTTTATGCCATAATTTCTTAAGTTTATATGAAAAAAAATATCCTGATAATTCTTGGGGCTTTTTTACTGATTTCCTGCGATCTGGAAAAATATCGATTGGTTAACGATTTCGATTTTTTAACCAGATTTGAAAAATCAGAAGGTCAGGAAACCGCCACTTATGAAGAAGTAATAGAATTTTACCAGGAACTCGCAAATGCAAATGCTAATATCAGTCTGGAGGAAATAGGCAGAACCGATAGCGGAGAACCCTTGCATCTCGCCATCTTCAGCGAAAATGAAAATTTCAGTTTTGAAAACCTCAGAGAGGATAATGCGGTTATACTTATCAATAATGGAATTCATCCTGGAGAAAGTGACGGCATAGACGCTACCATGATGTTATTTCGGGACCTGGCCGGGGATTCGATAAAAACTCCCGGTAACACCGTTATTGCTACCATCCCTATCTACAATGTTGGTGGCGCCTTAAACCGAAATTCCACAACCCGAACCAACCAAAACGGGCCCGCGGAATATGGATTTAGAGGGAATGCCAGAAATTACGACCTCAACCGCGATTTCATCAAAGCAGATACAAGGAACGCCCGAAGCTTTTATGAGATCTTCCACATGGTCAAACCCGATGTTTTTATTGATAATCACGTGACCAATGGCGCAGATTATCAATATACCCTGACACATTTATTCACCCAGCACAACAAACTTGGTGGGGAGCTGGGGGAATATTTAAACGAAAGGATGATGCCTGCAATTGAGGATTCTCTCCGGAATAAAGATTGGGGGATCACCCCTTACGTGAATGTTTTTAATCAGGTTCCGGAGAAAGGCTTTAATCAGTTTCTTGATACGCCGAGATATTCTACAGGTTACACCACCTTGTTTAATACCCTGGGAGTAATCCTGGAAACTCATATGCTAAAGCCTTATAAAGAAAGGGTCGAAGGGACTTATGACTTCTTGAATTCCGTTATTAATTATACCGATGCTCAAAAGGAAAATATCAAAGATCTCCGTGACCGGGCTAGAAGAAAATATCTTACTGATCGTTGGTACGACCTTAATTTTAAGCCCGATATGGAAAATCCTAGCCTCAGGGAATTTAAAGGTTTTGAAGGAGAAAGAGTTACCAGCGAAGTCACCGGCGGAGAGCTGTTAAAATATAACCGCGATAAGCCCTTTACCAAAGAGATTGAATATTACGACAATTATGTTGCAGAGGACAGAATAGAAATACCACGCGCTTATATAATTCCTCAGGGCTGGTGGAACGTTACAGAACTTCTTGAACTCAATCAAATTAAGTTAGAGCCCCTGGAGCGGGATACCGTAATCCTGGTAGAAAGTTATCGAATTGAAGATTATGAAACTTCAGAAAGGGCTTATGAAGGGCATTATATGCATCAAAACACCAAAGTTTCCAGCAGCATAGATTCAGTACGCTTTCGCAAAGGTGATCTCTATGTGAGGACTTTTCAGGACGGTGCGAGGTATTTAATCGAGACCCTGGAACCCACAGCTCCCGATTCATTTTTCAACTGGAATTTTTTCGATCCCATTCTTCAGCAAAAAGAGGGCTTTTCGCCTTACGTTTTTGAAGATGAGGCCAAAGAGCTATTGGATAATGATTCAGAATTAAAAGAAGAGTTTGAAGAGAAAAAGCGCAATGACCTGGAATTCGCAAATAACTCCTATGCCCAGTTAAGCTGGCTGCATAAGAATTCTAAGCACTACGAAAAATCGCATTTACGCTACCCTGTTTTTAGAGTTCCCAGATAAATATTTCGCTGGAAAAAGCTCCCGAATATTCGCGTAGGACTTTTGAAGAGCTTTCTGGGCTTTTTCTAAATTCTTCCATTTAGCTTTTTTAATACCTTCCTTTTCTTCGGGAATAAGTTCTCCGGTATAGTCAGAATACATTTCGTACCAGTGCGTAACTTTTAATCTGAATTTTCCTTTTCGTTTAAAAACATGATAGGTTTTTGCCATGAATCCGGTAACCTTTAGATTCTTAATTCCAGTTTCCTCCTCCGTTTCTCTAATGGCAGAGGCCTCAATATCCTCTCCTTTTTCGGTTTTCCCTTTTGGTAGATCCCAGCGCTTATTCCGGTAAATGAACAATATCTCTTTTTTGTCATTAAAGACCATACCTCCGCCTGCGGTCACAACGGGCAGTTTTTTGAATAAGTGCTTAAAAAGCTTCTCTTCTTTTTCATGATAAAGATTAACGAATAGCAGTTCGCCTTTATTAATCTGTTTAATGATGCGCTTGAGTTTAACCTTTTTAATAGGGAAAGATGTGTATTTTTCCCCAATATCTTTTTTTGTAGAAAGAATTATTGGAACATCATTGACAAAAACTTTATACATTTGTATTATGATTTTGAATAAAGAAACAGCAAAGAAAACTGCTGAACTACTACTGCAAATTAAAGCAATAAAATTAGAACCACAAGCTCCTTTCACATGGGCCAGTGGCTGGAAATCTCCCATTTATTGTGACAACAGGATCGTGTTATCCTATCCTCCAATAAGGAATTACATCAGAGAGCATTTCGCCAGACAAACCGAAGAGTTATACGGTAAGCCCGATGTTATTGCGGGAGTTGCTACCGGCGCGATAGGTATCGGCATGCTGGTTGCTGAATATTTAAGTGTTCCCTTCATTTATGTAAGGCCGGAGCCTAAAAGCCATGGTCGCAAAAACCAAATTGAAGGTGTATTGGAAGAGGGGCAAAACGTAGTGGTGATCGAAGATCTTATCAGTACAGGAAATAGCAGCCTGAATGCGGTTAAAGCCCTCACTGAGGCCGGTGCCAATGTAAAAGGGATGCTTGCCATTTTCACTTATGGGTTCAAAACCGCAGAAGAGAATTTTAAGAAGGCAGAAGTGGAATTGCACACTTTAAGCAACTATGATTATCTACTGGAAACCGCACAACGTATAAACTATATAAACGCTTCGGAGGCCGAGATTCTAAAAGAATGGAGGCAGGACCCGAGCAACTGGAAAAAATAAACATGCATTTAGAAAGTAAAAAAGTTACCACCGGAAAGAGTCAACAGGAAATGTTTGAATTTTTGACCAATGTTGAAAATTACGAACAATTAATGCCGGAAAGCACTCAAAAATTTGAAGTTAAAGCTGAAGATAGATTTTTATTTGGCCTTAAAGGCATGCCCGAAATTCAATTGGAGATCAAAGAAACCAAAGAACCCGAATTGGTAGTTTTGGGCTCGACTTCCGAAAAGTTGAATTTCTCACTGAATATTCATATTGAAGCAGCAGGGGAAAAGCAAAGCGAGGTATTTATGGAATTTGACGGCGAATTTAATGCGATGATGGCCATGATGGTAAAGGGACCACTTCAGAAATTTATAAATACCCTGTCAGAAAACGCAGCCAAACTTTAAGTTTAGGTTAAATCAGAAAAATTCAACCCTGGAAATTTCCGGGGTTTTATGTTTTAATACATGAGTTTCAGTTCCTTCAGATCGAAAGTCTTAAAAACTGAGTTTTCAATTTCCACATTCAATCTTCCGGCCGTGGTCACGCCCCTGATTATTCCGGTTAAATAAGATTTATCAGGATATTGAAATGTAGAAACCACATCCTTCCTGAACATTTTTTCGGCATACTCCTCTAACACCAGACTTTGATTGGAAATAGAAATTGAAGCTAAAGTTTTCTCAATTGAAGCCATAATCCCGGCCAGTACCTCCTCGAGCTCATAGGTAATTCCTGTTAGCATTCTTATTGATGCAGCCTGAGGCAAGTCAGGAAACTCTGTTTGATTAACATTAAGACCTATCCCGATTATTGAAGCTGACATTTGATTATTCTTTAGAATATTTTCAATAAGTATCCCCCCGATTTTAAAATTTCCTGACATTATGTCGTTTGGCCATTTAACTTTCAGGTTGGGAATATTGAAACTTTCCAAAGCATTTACTACCGCCACAGACACCGCTGCACTAAGAAGAAATTGCCGGTTTACTTCAACCTCGATTCTGGGATACAGGATACTAAAGGTAAGGTTCTGACCCGGGTTCGACATCCAGCCGGAACCGCGCTGACCGCGCCCCCTTGTTTGATTCTTGGCCCAAACACAGGTAGGCTCAAAATCTGATTTCCCCCGGTAGAGATCCCGGGTGAAATCGTTAGTGGAATCGGTGGCATTAACTTTGATTATACGCATGTATGAATTGCAAGTCGCAATGGAGTTAAATCTTGTGTTAACAGGCTCTAAAAAAGCTTAAAAAGTAATAACTTTGCGAAAATAAAAAATTTTAATGGTAAAAAAGGAAACGAACAGCGATCAACTTATTGCACATATAATAAAAGGGATAGAAGAGGTAAAGGGAAATGACATTGATATTCTAGACCTAAGAGAAATTGAAAATACAGTTTGCGATTATTTTATCATCTGTAGTGGTACTTCAAACACGCAGGTAAACGCCATAGTCAACTCTATCCAAAAAACGGTTAGTAAATCACTGAAAGACAAACCCTGGCATATTGAAGGTAGTGAAAATGCCGAGTGGGTTTTAATGGATTATGTGAATGTTGTAGTTCACGTTTTCCAAAAACACATCAGGGAATTTTACGATATCGAAAGTCTCTGGGGAGATGCAAAGATCACCTCAATTGAGACTAATTATTAAATTTTTTTAAGACCTACCAGGAATGGCGAAAGAACAACCCAAGAAAAATATCGATCCGAAGAAACCAAAATTTAGCGCATACTGGATCTATGCTGCGATAATATTAGTCTTTTTAGGAATCAATTTCTTCAGTGGCGGCGGTTTTAGTGAACCGGCAAAAACAAACCCTGCAGAATTTCAAACCTTCCTAAAGAACGGTGATGTTGAAAAAGTACTCATCATCAACCGAAATCAGGCCCAGGTATTCCTTACGGAAGACGCGAGGCAAAAAGAAGTTCATAAGGATGCACAGGATCCCGAAATGTTTGCTACCGGCGAAACTCCCGCTTATACTTTTGAATTTGGAGATCTTCAGAACTTTGAAAATACTATTTCTGAAATTAAAAGGGAAGAAAACCTCGACACCGTAGTCACTTATGACACCCAAAGCAATGTAATGGGTGAAATCCTTATAACCTTACTGCCATTTGTGCTTATAATCGGGATCTGGATCTTTATTATGAGAAGAATGAGCAGCGGTGGCGGTGGCGGTGCCGGAGGACAGATCTTTAATATAGGTAAATCAAAGGCTAAGCTTTTTGATCAGAATACCGATGTGAAAACTTCTTTTAAAGATGTTGCCGGTCTTGAAGGCGCTAAAGAGGAAGTTCAGGAGATTGTAGATTTTCTTAAACATCCCGATAAATATACATCTCTGGGTGGTAAAATTCCCAAAGGAGCATTACTTGTAGGCCCCCCAGGAACTGGTAAAACATTATTAGCAAAAGCTGTGGCAGGTGAAGCCAAGGTGCCGTTTTTCTCACTTTCAGGTTCAGATTTTGTGGAAATGTTTGTAGGAGTTGGCGCCTCAAGAGTAAGAGACCTTTTCAAACAGGCCAAAGAAAAATCACCTTCAATAATTTTTATTGATGAGATAGATGCAATAGGTCGTGCCCGTGGAAAGAGTAACTTTTCAGGATCTAACGACGAGCGCGAGAACACCCTTAACCAACTATTAACTGAAATGGATGGTTTTGGAACCAACACCAATGTAATTGTGGTTGCTGCAACAAACCGCGCAGATGTATTAGACAAAGCATTAATGCGTGCAGGTCGTTTTGACCGTCAGATTTATGTAGACTTGCCGGACCTTAACGAAAGAAAAGAAATATTTGAAGTTCACCTTAAGCCCCTGAAAAAGGTCGCAGAGGAACTTGACACCGAATTCCTTGCCAAGCAAACTCCCGGTTTTAGCGGAGCGGATATTGCCAATGTTTGTAATGAAGCTGCACTTATTGCAGCAAGAAAAGGGAACAAGGCAGTAGGAAAACAGGACTTTCTGGATGCGGTAGACCGTATTGTTGGGGGACTTGAGAAGAAAAATAAAATTATCACTCCTGACGAGAAAAAAGCGATTGCTTTTCACGAAGCAGGGCACGCTACTGTTAGCTGGATGCTGGAGCATGCTGCTCCATTGGTAAAAGTGACGATAGTTCCTCGTGGGCAATCCTTAGGGGCGGCCTGGTATCTCCCTGAAGAAAGACTTATTGTAAGACCCGAACAGATGCTTGATGAGATGTGTGCTGCTCTTGGTGGCCGTGCAGCCGAAAAAGTTATTTTCAATAAAATCTCTACCGGAGCACTCAGCGATCTTGAAAAAGTAACCAAACAGGCTAAAGCAATGGTAACCATTTACGGATTAAATGAGGCCGTTGGTAACCTTACTTATTACGATTCCTCAGGCCAGAGTGAATATAATTTCACAAAGCCTTACAGCGAGAAAACATCAGAATTAATAGATAAGGAGATCTCTAATCTTATAGAGGCTCAATATCAAAGAGCCATAGCTCTTCTAACAGAAAACAAAGACAAGCTTACTGAACTTGCGGACATCTTACTGGACAAAGAAGTTATTTTCAAGGATGACCTTGAGAAAATATTCGGAGCCCGCCCTTTTGAAAAAGATAAGGATATGGCTAGAGCTGAACAAGATAAGAAAGAAGCTAAAAAGAGAGCGAAAAAAGAGGAAGCTTCTAAAAACTCCGAAAAACCTTCTGAGGAGGAGTCAAAGTCCAACGAGACAGAATCTGAAATTTCAGAAAACGACTCCATTAACAAATAGTTTATAACCACGGTTTAAAAAATCTTATTTTAATGTAAGTTAAAGTAAGATTTTTTACCTTTGGTTAAAATGAGATTTAGAACCACACCCAAACTCTATGAGTCTATTTAGAAGATTTCTTAACCCTAAATCTAAATCAGACAAGACTCAGGAAAAACCTGAAAATGCTGATCGGGGCAAATATATGCCGGAAGTTAAACTTCCTACCGATGAGCGTTTTATGCTCAATTTTAAAAATAACGGCGGAAAATTCCTTTATTGCGAAGACGAAACAGAGGTGCAGGAAGCTTTCGATAACATATTATTGGAAAATGACTGGTATGAATCTGAATGTTGCTGTTTTGATCAGAATTTAAAAGACAGGTTTAAAGGGTTTAACCTGGAATTCACCAGGTCAGGTTCAGCTGCTTTTTATCTTTCTCCTTGTGAATTTTTGGTAGCAAATGATGGTTCTATCTTAATTTCTTCAAACCAGATTAAGGAATGTAAACTTAATGAATTACCTGAAAATTTCGTGATTATTTCTTCTACCAGCCAATTGGTAGACACTATTGGTGAAGGCCTTAAAGGCATAAAATCCCGTAATAAACAAAGAATCCCATCTAATATAACTACCATAAAAAACTTCGAAACTCAAAAAGAAGGTGATTTTATGAGTTATGGAAGTAGCACGAAAAACTTATATTTGCTCCTGCTGGAAGATCTATAACACATGAGGGAAGCTATTATAAGAACAATTTCAGGATTATTGTACATATCCATTTTGGTTGCTTCCATACTTCATGATGAACTTGTTTTTATAAGCCTTTTCTACCTTCTGGGCTTGGTATGCCTGATAGAAATGCAAAAGCTTCTTCATCTTAAAAGCTATGCACTTTACGCTGTTCAGGCTCTTCTATTTTACCTCTTCAGCTATTTAAAATTCAACCAGGATGCCACAGTCCTTTTACTTTTTATTACGATTTTCGTGAATTTATTCCTGGTGAAAGACCTTATGGTAGTACAGAAGATCCCGGTATTTGAAAAAAAGAAGTACATCATAATTATATTTTACCTGATCTCCTCAGTAATATTCTTAACCCTACTTCCCACTATTCATGGGGTATTTATCCCTAAGTTAGTGGTTGGGATTTTCGTGTTAATTTGGACAAACGATACTTTTGCGTATATTATAGGTAAGAATTTTGGCCGAAAGAAGCTTTTTGAGCGGATTTCACCAAAGAAAACCATAGAAGGTTTCCTTGGCGGCTTAGTATTTAGTGCTGTAGCCAGTTTTTTTATTTTTTATTATACCCAATTTTTAACTTTTTCCATCTGGCTTGGGATGGCCCTCATTCTTAGTGTTTTTGGGACTTTGGGGGATTTAATTCAGTCGAAATTCAAAAGACAGGCGGGCGTAAAAGACAGCGGGAAATTAATGCCAGGCCACGGAGGATTGTTTGACAGACTAGATAGTATTATCTTTGCCAGCCCGTTTGTTTACGCGTACCTATACTTATTAAATTATGTTTCATAAAGAAGGATATAAAATAATGGCCCTTGCTGCAATAATCCTTATTGCAATTAATGTGGTTTCTTATAGTTTAATAAACAGGTACTGGATCCAGTTTTCAGTACTGGTGGTTTCTGTTTTCCTGTTCCTGCTTATTGTGCAGTTTTTCAGAAATCCGAAACGCAACACCCAGCTTCACGATGCGCATATTGTTGCACCGGTGGACGGAAAAGTTGTTGCAATTGAAGAGGTTCTTGAAAAGGAATATTTTAATGAAAAAAGATTGCAGATCTCCATTTTCATGTCTCCCCTAAACGTTCACGTTACAAGACACCCCGTAAGTGGAAAAGTGATCTACAGTAAATATCACCCGGGAAAATTTCTGGTTGCCTGGCATCCCAAATCCAGCGAAGAAAACGAAAGAACAACCGTAGTAGTAAAAACCAGGCTTGCCGGAGAAATACTTTACAGGCAAATTGCGGGAGCTTTAGCCAAGCGAATTGTGAATTACGCTGAAGAAGGTTCAGAAGTGATCCAGGGAAGCGACAGCGGTTTTATAAAATTCGGATCGAGAGTAGATGTTTTTTTACCCATTAATACTCCAATTACGGTAGAATTAAATCAGAAGGTGAAAGGTGGTTTAAGTGTTATCGCCAAAATTGAAGAGGCTTAAAAATGTCAGATTTGATAGAAGAAAAATTCAACAGGGCTTATGAAATAGCCAGCACTACTGAACTTAGTTTTCCCCCCGACATTATGCTGAGTTTTTATGCCTATTATAAAAGAGCCACCGAAAAAAATGGCTTTTATATGCCCGCTTCCGAACAAGGTGATCTAAGAAGTGCCTTCAAGATCAATGCTTTGGTACAAGTTAAGGACCTAAGCAGAAAAGATGCTCAGGAAAAATATATCGCCCTTGTTGAAAGACATATTGGCGAAATACCTGAGTAGTTCGCCAATTTAAAATTTCCGGATTACTTCAAATTCTTTAAGCTGGATTCTAAAGCTTCAATTTTAGATTCTGCATCGGCTTTTTTGGCTTTTTCCACAGCTACAACCTGCTCCGGAGCATTATTCACAAAACGCTCGTTAGAAAGTTTCTTATCTACAGATTTCAGGAAACCACGGGTATACGCCAACTCCTCCTCCATCTTTTTTATTTCAGCTTCAACATCTACAGCTCCGGTAATCGGAATATAATATTCGTTTGATTTCACCCTGAAAGAAAGTGCCCCTTCCACCTGGCTGTCTACCGTCTTAAATTCAGCGATATTTCCCATTTTAATGATAACCGGATCAAATACTTCAGAGGTGTTCTCGCTATTTAACACCATAAAATCTATGCTGTTCTTAAAAGAGATATTCTTCTCTTTTCTGATCTTTCTTATTCCAGCAATAACTTCAGAAGCCACTACAAATTCATCGATAATATTCTGATCATAATCTTTTAACTCAGGCCATTTTGATACGATTAGAGCCTCCTCAGGAGTTCTTTTACTAATCTCCTGCCAGATTTCTTCCGAAACAAATGGCATAAATGGGTGAAGGATTTTTAAATTATCCTCCAGGATAGCGATCACCGCCTTATAGGTTTTAGCATCAATGGGCTCGCCGTAAGCAGGCTTTACCATTTCCAGAAACCAGGAGCAGTAATCGTCCCACACCAGTTTATAAGTGGCCATCAAGGCATCACTGATGCGATATTTTGAATAATGATCTTCTATCTCTGCAAGGCTTTTTCTGAATTTCGCCGTATACCAATCAATTGCAATTTTTGAGGTTTCATCCTGCTCTTTTTCTTCAGAAATCTCCCATCCTTCCACCAATCGGAATGCATTCCATATCTTATTACTGAAAGCACTTCCCTGCTTACAAAGCTCTTCCTCAAACATCAGGTCGTTCCCGGCAGGAGAGCTCAGAAGCATACCTACTCTAACGCCATCGGCGCCAAATTGCTCAATTAGACCAAGAGGATCAGGTGAATTCCCCAGGGATTTAGACATTTTCCGGCGTTGCTTATCACGCACAATTCCTGTAAGGTAGACATTTTTAAAAGGTTTTTCACCGCGATATTCATACCCTGCCATGATCATACGTGCTACCCAGAAAAACAAAATTTCAGGAGCGGTAACAAGGTCGTTGGTAGGATAGTAATATTTGATTTCAGGATTTTCAGGTTCCAGAATTCCGTTAAAAACACTCATTGGCCATAACCAGGAAGAAAACCAGGTATCAAGGGCATCCTTATCCCTGGAAAGACCGGAAGCTTTTAATTCACTATTACCGGATTTCAACTTAGATTTTTCTAATGCTATTTCTTCGGTTTCTGCAACTACAAAGTCTTCTTTTCCACTTCCAAAATACCAGGCCGGAATCTGGTGTCCCCACCACAGCTGTCTTGAAATATTCCAGTCCCGAACATTTTCCATCCAGTGCTTATAGGTATTCAGAAATTTATCAGGTACAAGATTAATATCCTTATTAACCACTGCTTCTAAAGCAGGTTGTGCCATATCTTTCATTTTGAGGAACCATTGGTCGCT
>NZ_JBEPWD010000013.1:11474-42695 GCF_041642575.1 Salegentibacter sp.
TGCGTCCATTCCCAGGCATGTTGTAGAAATTCCTCACGGGTGAGGCTGTTTTTATCAATTCCTTCAGCTTTTAATTTGGCGACTACTTTTGCTTCAGTAGCAATAGAAGCATGATCTGTTCCGGGAACCCAGCAAGCATTAAAACCTTTAAGCCGGGCACGTCTAACCAATACATCCTGAATGGTGTTATTCAGCATATGGCCCATATGTAAAACGCCAGTCACATTTGGAGGTGGAATTACAATGGTATAAGGCTCACGCTGGTCAACTTCAGAATGAAAATACCGATTTTCCATCCAGTATTTATACCATTTTTCCTCTACTTGTTTCGCGTTATATTTGGAAGCTATCGCCATAATTGGTCTGGTTTTTGAAAATAAAGGCAAAAGTAACCATTAGTTAAGGAATTTAAAAGAAGTTGAATTGAATATAATTTTGTGGATAACTCAATTTCAGCTTATCTTTACTATTCCGAAAAAACTAAATTATTATGCCCTTTCCAGGGCTATGTTCAACCAAAGTCTTTAAAAGTTGATACTTACAAAGGCTTCTAAATTATGAGATATGAAGAAGTTAATTGCAATCGCCGTTTTTGTTTTAGCCGGGGTTGGTGTTGCCACCGCTCAGAATACCGCTAAAATGGAATTTAAATCAGAAACTATTGATTATGGCGAAATAAAAAAAGGAAGTGACGGGGTTCGTGTTTTTGAATTCACCAATGTCGGGAACGCACCTTTAGTGATCGAAAATGTTACGTCCAGCTGTGGATGTACAATTCCTAAGAAACCGGAAGAAGCGATTATGCCGGGTGAAACCGGGGAAATTCAAGTTGAATACGACACCAAACGTGTAGGCCCCATTAGGAAAACCGTTACCGTTTATTCTAATGCCGATGTTCCTACCAAGGCTCTAAAGATTAAAGGAAAAGTTATTGACGAAGATAAATCGTAGAATTCTTTTCTGAAAGCTAAAACTCCCGTAAACAGCGGGAGTTTTTTTATTCCCTTTTTAAAAAAATAAACCACAATTAACTTCTTCGCCTACCTTTTTGATTTCACTTTTGAAAATCGTTTTGCTTCTCAAATAATGCTCCCCAACGGACTAACTTTGTGACATTAATTTTGCATTTTTGCATACCAATAAAAACGTAAGTCATGCCGAATATTTCCAATAAGGGTAAAAACATGCCCGAATCTCCTATAAGGAAGCTGGTTCCTTATGCCGAAGCAGCTATCAAAAAAGGTCGTATTATCTATCAATTAAACATTGGCCAGCCCGACATAAAAACTCCTCAGGCTGCGCTTGATGCAGTAAAAACAAATGACATTGAAGTATTGTCTTATAGTCATTCAGCAGGTTTTGAATCATATCGCACTAAATTGGCTGCTTATTATAAGAGAAATGATATCCCGGTAAACGCAGATGAGATCATCGTAACTACAGGAGGTTCAGAAGCTTTGATGTTTGCCATGGGAAGCATTACCGACCCGGGAGACGAAGTAATTATCCCTGAACCATTTTACGCCAATTACAATGGTTTTGCTACTGCTTCAGGAGTAAATATTGTACCTATTAAAAGCTCCATAGAGAACAATTTCGCTTTACCTCCCATATCAGATTTTGAAGCTCTGATTAGCGACAAAACCAAAGCAATTATACTTTGTAATCCGGGGAATCCTACCGGTTATTTATATACTAAGGAAGAAATCGAGCAACTCGCAGAAATTGCACTAAAACACGATCTTTTTATCGTAGCCGATGAGGTGTACCGGGAATTTGCTTACGATGGTGTAAAACATCACTCCATCATGAGCATTCCTAAGCTTGCGCAGAACGCCATTATGGTAGATTCTGTTTCCAAGCGTTATAGTATGTGCGGCGCCAGGATAGGTTGCCTTGTTTCGAAAAATCAAGAGGTGATGAAAACAGCCATGAAATTTGCACAGGCTCGTCTTAGCCCTCCAACCTTTGCCCAGATTGCCAGTGAAGCAGCATTAGATACTCCCCAGGAATATTTTGACGAGGTTATCGAAGAATATACCAGCAGAAGAAATTTATTAATAGAAGGCCTTGAAAAAATAGAAGGCGTTAAAGTAGCAAAACCAAAGGGAGCCTTTTACTGTATCGCAGAACTTCCGATAGAAAATGCCGACGTTTTTGCGCAATGGTTACTCGAAGAATTTGAAATGAATAATGAAACGATCATGGTAGCTCCTGCCGCAGGTTTCTATTCAACACCAAATACCGGACTTAACCAGGTTCGCATAGCTTATGTATTGAAAAAAGAAAATTTGATAAGAGCTATTGAAATTTTGGGGGCCGCCTTGAAGCAATACAATAAGTAAATTGATATGCAGGTTTCTGAAAACATCTCTTTAAAGGCGTATAATACTTTCGGCATAGACGTAAAAGCAAGGAAGTTTATTTCAGTTTCCTCTTCTGAAGAATTAAAGAAGGTGCTTCAGCAAACCTATTCATCAGAATTATTTATCCTGGGTGGGGGCAGTAATATGTTGCTTACCCGGGATATAAACAAAACCGTGCTTCACATAGGATTAACGGGAAAGCGTATTATTTTTGAAACTGAAGACGAGGTAGTAGTTGAAGCCAGTGCAGGGGAAAACTGGCATCAATTTGTACTGTGGACTCTAAAACAGGATTTTGGCGGTTTGGAAAATCTCTCCCTTATTCCCGGCAATGTTGGCACAGCTCCAATTCAGAATATTGGTGCTTACGGAGTGGAACTGAAAGACGTTTTTGATTCCTGCACCGCAATCCAAGTTCAAACTCTGGAAGAAAAGAATTTTAAGTCTGAGGATTGCAAGTTCGGATATAGAAATTCCGTTTTTAAACAAAGTCTGAAAGGGGAATATATTATTACTTCAGTAAGATTTAGATTAAGCAAAAAGAATCATGAATTACGTACCGGTTATGGAGCAATTAACAGCTGGTTAGCCAGTCAAAAGATAAATAAACCGGGAATAAAGGATGTTTCTAATGCTGTAATCGATATTCGCCAAGCAAAATTACCAGATCCACGCGTGCTTGGGAACAGTGGAAGTTTTTTCAAGAATCCGGTGATAGAGAAGAGTGAATATTTAAAACTAAAAGAGACCTATCCCGAAATTCCTTGTTACCCTATGGGGAAAAATATAGTAAAAGTGCCGGCTGGTTGGTTGATTGATAAGGCAGGATTAAAAGGCTATCGTAGAGGTGATGCCGGAGTACATAAAAACCAGGCGCTTGTTCTTGTAAATTATGGAGAGGCTACGGGAGAAGAATTATTGGACTTGTCCAGGGAGATCCAAAATAAAATACACACGGAATTCGGCATTAACCTGGAACCTGAAGTGAATATTTTTTAGGTATATTATAAGAAAACATTTAACATCTCTTACACTTAAATTCCTGATTTTTAAGATTTAATTATTAATGTTTCCCTTTATAATAATTTATCTTTACTATATCAATATCGGGGTGCTTAGGCTGAGATTATACCCGCATAACCTGATCTGGATAATCCCAGTGTAGGAAATATTGAATCTAGCGAGGCTAAACGCCTTATTAGAGGAGCTTCATTTTCTTTACAGAAAATGAAGCTTTTTTTTTACTTTGTTTTAAAGGCATAAAAAAACCCGCCATAATTTTTATAGCGGGTTTTTTGAGATTATTGTTTGGTATTAAATAGCTTAAGATTTTCTCATCACCACTCCATCAATTTGATGGATCACCCCGTTAGAGGCTTCTATATTGGTTCTGGTTATCCTGGCGGTATTACCATTTTCATCCTTAAGCAGGATATCGTCCCCGCTTTTCATTGCAGTTAGTTCGGCGCCACTAAGTGTAGTTAAAGTGTACTCTCCATTACCCTCGTCAATTCTTTCAGAAAGTTCTTCGGCAGTGATCTCATCTTCTACAACATGATATTTAAGCACATCGCCTAGTTCTTGCCTGTGTGAATCGCTCATTAATGTATCGAGAGTGGCTTGATCTACTTTCTCGAAAGCTGCATTAGTGGGTGCAAAAACCGTATAAGGCCCCTTTTCTTCTGTAAAAGTTTGGGAAAGTTCTGCGTTTTGCATAGCACTAGCCAGTGAACTGAGGGAATCCTCCTCCATGGTTTTAGCCGCTATACTATTGGCTTCCCATTCCATACGTTCCTCTTCTTCCTCTAGTTCGGCAGCTCTTTCAGCTTCCTCTCTTTCTATCCTTTCTTTTTCTTTTTCTGCATTTTTCTTACCATCCTCACACGAAGTAAGGACAAAAATTCCCACAAATAGTATAACTACAAGTTTTGTGATTTTCATAATTTAGTTTTTTAGTTATCAACTTGCAAATATAGCCCGCAACATTAAGATTATTAGGATATTACGCATAATCTTTAGTTAAATAGTGTAAACCTTTTCCTAATGTGGATTAGAATTTTACCAGTCCTCTTTTTATTGTTATTTTTGCAAAAGAAATTTATCATCATGAAATTATTTATAATAAGTATCATATTACTAGCCCTTGCATTTGCAGGCTTAGCTATAAAAATCTGGAGTAAAAAGGACGGTAAATTTGCCGGAACCTGTGCCAGTCAGAGTCCATATTTAAATAAAGATGGAGATTCATGTAGTTTTTGTGGAAAGATGCCCGAAGAGATGGGTAATTGCAGTACTGATAAAGGAGGAAAATAGACCATAACCTAAATGGCCCTAACTTTACTCACTCTATTTTTACTTTTCAGTTTAATCAACTTCATTTTTTTCCTGGCCTTTTTCTCGTTCGCTAACGCCAGAAAGCAGGAATCTTTAGAAACTGATTTACCGGTTTCAGTAGTGATTTGTGCCAAAAATGAAGCTGAGAACTTAAAGAATTTTCTTCCAATTATTCTGGAACAGGATTACTCCGATTTTGAAGTGGTGGTGATTAATGATGCTTCCACCGATAATACCCTGGAAGTTATTGAGAATTTTCAAAAGATAGACGGCCGGGTTCAAATTGTCAATGTTCAGAATAACGAAGCTTTTTGGGCGAATAAGAAATACGCCCTTACTCTGGGCATTAAAAAAGCAAAGAATTCTCACCTCTTATTTACTGACGCCGACTGTGCTCCCCAGTCTAAGAAATGGATCTCGGGAATGGCACAGCATTTCAGCAAGGACAAAAGTATTATCCTAGGCTACGGAGGTTATTTCAAACACAAAAATTCTCTTCTGAATAAATTAATTCGGTTTGAAACCTTGCTCACAGCAATTCAGTATTTCTCTTATGCCAGGCTAGGCAGCCCCTATATGGGTGTAGGCCGGAATCTTGCTTACACTTCAGAAGAATTTTACGCTCAAAAGGGTTTTGCCAGTCATTTACACCTGCGTTCGGGAGATGATGATCTTTTTGTTAATGAAGCTGCCACTTCTACCAATACTGCTATTTGCTTTCAAAAGGAAGGCATAACCCGAAGTGTTCCCAAAACAACCTTTAAAGAATGGTTTCAGCAAAAACGAAGACACGCTTCTATTGCAGGGCAATACAAACAGCAACATAAATTATTGCTCGGCTTGTTCTATAGTTCGAGATTATTATTCTGGCTTTTATTCATAATACTTTTAATTATGCAGGTTTACCCTGTGACTTTACTTTCAGTTTTGGGTATCGTTCTCATCACAGAATTTCTTATTTACTATAAATCTGCCCGTAAACTTGGGGAAACAGATGTGGTTTGGTTATTTCCGTTTTTAGAAGTATTTTTAATCTTTTCGCAACTGAGCATTTTTATCGCTAATATTTTCTCAAAACCTAAACATTGGAAATAAACCGGGAGGAGCTGCTTACCAGGATTAAAGCTGCAAAAAATGGGAGCCAGTCCGCCTTTAATTATTTGCTTGATAAATTCTGGAATGATGTGTACGGTTTTCAGCTTAAAAAAACCAGAGACGAGTATGAAGCTGAAGACATCACTATTCAAACTTTTTCCAAAGCTTTCAACAAAATCCATACTTTTGACGAGAATTATTCATTCAGCACCTGGCTTATAGCTATTTCAAAAAATATTCAAGTGGATCTCTTCAGAAAAAAGAACGCTTCCATTAGGTCTAAAATGACTTCAGAAAATGTAATTAAAGTGAAGAGTATCGCTGATGAAACTCCCACAATTGAAGACAAACTCATAAAGGAACAGCATCTTGCGCAGCTGCTCACCGATATCAAGCAGCTTAAGCCGCATTATCAAGAGGTGATAAATCTTAGATATTTTCAGGAGAAATCATACAAGGAAATCGCTGAGAGCCTTGATGAACCCATGAATAATGTAAAGGTTAAACTCCTAAGAGCCAAGAAGCTTTTGGCCGAAATTATAGAAAACAGAAACAAACTGTAAGCATTTCCAAGAAAGGCTGTCCAATTTATGCAGTTAAACAGATTATTGTATCTTTGAACAATTGAATTTTGCTATGAGTACAGAGACGATTTCCCCTAAAGAAACCAGGAAAACTGCCAAGCCAAAATGGTTAAGAGTAAAGTTGCCCACCGGTAAAAAATACACCGAATTACGTAACCTTGTTGATAAGTATGATTTGCATACCATTTGCACATCAGGAAGCTGCCCTAACATGGGCGAATGCTGGAGTGAAGGTACGGCCACTTTCATGATTCTGGGGAATATATGTACCCGCTCTTGCGGATTTTGCGGGGTGAAAACCGGAAGACCGGAGACAGTAGATTGGGACGAACCTGAAAAAGTGGCCCGTTCTATTAAACTCATGAAAGTTAAGCATGCGGTTATAACCAGCGTAGATCGGGATGATCTTAAAGATATGGGATCTATTCTATGGGCAGAAACCATTAAAGCGATTAGGAGAATGAATCCTGAAACTACCATGGAAACTCTTATTCCAGATTTTCAGGGAAATGAAAGAAATATAGACCGAATAATTGAAGTTGCTCCTGAAGTTGTTTCCCATAATATGGAAACCGTAAAGCGTTTAACCCGTGAGGTTAGAATTCAGGCAAAATACGAACGAAGCCTGGAAGTTCTACGTTATCTCAAACAACAAGGGATAAACCGAACAAAATCGGGGATTATGCTTGGTCTTGGAGAACAGGAAGACGAAGTAATTCAAACACTCCACGATTTGAAAGAAGTAGGAGTTGATGTTGTTACTATTGGCCAATATCTTCAGCCAAGTAAAAAACATCTACCGGTTAAGCAGTTTGTGACTCCTGACCAATTTAGAAAATACGAAGCTATTGGACTGGATCTCGGTTTCCGCCATGTTGAAAGCAGCGCTTTGGTACGCTCCTCTTATAAAGCACAAAAACATATAAACTAAGTAAGAGCTTTTTATGGCGGCAAAAATTAATATAGCCATTAATGGTTTTGGCCGCATAGGACGTAACCTATTCAGATTATTAATTGGACACGAAAATATTCGGGTGGTTGCAATTAATGATATTTCAGATGCTCCTACTCTCATTCATTTACTGAAATACGACAGTATTCACGGGGTTCTAAAAAATAAAGTGAAAACTGTTGAAGGGGGATTCAGTATAGACGGAACCTCCGTAAAACTGCTGAACAAATCTCATCCAAAGGAGTTAAACTGGCATGATTATAAAGTGGATTATGTAATTGAATCCTCCGGAAAGTTTAAAACATCTGAAGATCTGCAGCACCATTTAAAAGAAGGTGTAAAAAAAGTGATCCTTTCAGTTCCTCCCCAAGATGAAAAGATCAAAATGGTAGTTCTAGGCGTGAATGAACATATTTTGGATGGTTCAGAGAGAATAATTTCCAACGCTTCCTGCACTACCAATAATGCTGCCCCAATGCTCAAAATTATCCATGATAATTTCGGGGTTGAACAGGCATACATCACAACGGTTCATTCTTACACCACCGACCAAAGCCTGCATGATAAGCCACACCGTGATCTCAGACGAAGCAGGGCTGCAGCACAATCAATAATTCCAACAACAACAGGGGCGGCTAAGGCTTTAACCCATATTTTCCCAGATCTGAGTAAGGTAATTGGAGGTTGTGGAATTCGGGTTCCTGTGCCAAACGGTTCTTTAACCGATATGACGCTGAATATAAAAAAGCATACATCTATTGAAGAAGTGAACAGGCTTTTCAAAAAAGCATCGGTTTCTAATCTGACAGGTATCTTAAGTTATACGGAAGATCCAATAGTCTCCATAGATATTCAGGGCAACTCTCATTCCTGTATTTTTGATGCCCAAATGACTTCGGTGATTGACGGAAAATTGGTAAAACTAATCGGTTGGTATGACAATGAGATTGGTTATTCAAGCCGTCTTATCGATTTAATTTCAGTTGTTAATGAATATTAGCTATATTTAACAACTAATTTGCTGGAAGCCAACCACCCCAAATGATGAACTTTACGCATACATGGGTATTTTTTATTCTGTTTACACTAACTTTATCAGCTCAAGAAGTTGAAAAAGTTGAGGAGATTACTACCCAAATTCAGGATCATCTTTCTGAGGCTGAAGCTTCAATAAATGTTCTGGATTTCGATGATGCCATGCATCATTTGAATACTTCCCTGGAATTTTCGAAAGCAGTAGATAACAAAAAATATATCGCTCTTACCAGTAGTATACTTGCGAAGTTATATTATATCAGGCATGAATATAGCCGTGCTACAATTGAATTAAACCGGGCTATTTCAATTCAAAGAGAAATTAATGATGATATGGGATTGGCTTATAGCTATATAACCTATGCCAAAATCCTCAATTCAGAAAAGAAAGGAAACCGGGCCCACAGATATCTAGATCTCGCTGAAAGTCTATCGGATAAAAATAACAATACCGAGTATTTTGGGATTATCAATCTAAATCGCGGAATCGTTAACTTTAATCTTGATGACAATCCTCGACTGGCTCTGTCAAATCTTAACAAGGCAGAGGAATATTTAAAAAACGACGAAGATCCGGACTTATACGAAATCGCCCGGCTCCATTACTACCGGGGAAGAACCTATGCTGGTTTAAATAATTTTGATTCGGCCTTAGCCGACCTGGAGAAAGCCCGGGAACTTGGAATAAATCAGGGATTCAACGGGGTGTTAATGAATTCAAACAAAATGCTTAGTCGGGTACATGAATCAATAGGCAACCCCACCCAGGCTCTTGAATTTCTTAAGCTGAGCTATGAGATTAATGATTCGATCTATAGCATGAATAAAGAGGCGTTAGCGGTAGATGCTACCACCAGGTATGGAGTAGATGCGATGAAAAGCAGTCTCAATGAGCTGGCCCTTCAAAATGCGGAACAGGAGCGATCCTTAAAAGTAAATAAACTAACTACGATTTTGAGTGTTGCCTTAATCACTATTCTCTCCTTACTCACCCTTTCTCTTTATAAAAACAATAATTTAAGAGCCAGAGCAAACGAGCTACTTCAGAAGAAAAATATCGAACTCACCAAAGCCAAGGAAAATGCTGAAAAAGCTTCTCTTGCTAAGGCACAGTTCCTCTCCACCATTACTCACGAGCTTCGTACTCCATTATATGCGGTAACAGGATTAACCCATTTATTACTGGAAGAAAGTCCTACAGAAAATCAAAAAGAACACTTAAACTCCCTGAAATTTTCTGGTGAGTACCTGTTGTCTCTTATCAATAATATTTTGGACCTCAACAAACTTGAAGCTAACAAGGTTGAAATTATGGAAGCCAGTTTCAATCTGGAAAAAAGAATTTCTGATGTGCTTATCGCGCTTAAAAATTCTGCCGATGATAAGAAAACAAAAATTCACTTCGAATTCGATAAGAAGATTCCAAATAAATTAAAAGGCGATCCTCTCAAGATTTCCCAGATCTTAATAAATCTTATTGGTAATTCCATCAAATTCACAGAAAATGGGGACATCTGGATTAATGTCAGAAAGACAAAAGAAGACGGCCCTTTTATATGGTTGTTTTTTGAAATAAAGGATAATGGCGAGGGAATCACCAAAGAAAAGCAAATGGCTATTTTTGAGAATTTCACACAGGGTTCTACCGAAATAAACCGAAAATTTGGTGGCACCGGGCTGGGGCTATCAATTGTAAAGAATCTTCTAACCCTGTTGGGTAGCGAAATTAACCTGGAAAGTGAACTCGGAAAAGGCTCCTGTTTTTCATTTGAATTAAAATTTGAATCCGTAGAGCGCCCAAGACCTGACCTTCCCAAACTGGAAACCGATAAAGAAATTGCAGATATAATGAAGGGTAAAAAGATTCTTGTGGTGGAGGATAACAAGATCAACCAAATGATCACCCGGAAAATACTCGAGAAGAACGGCACAATTTGCGATGTAGCAGATAATGGCACCGATGCAATTGATAAGGTCAGATTAGAAAATTTTGACCTGATTCTTATGGATATCCACATGCCTGGAATTAGCGGAATTGAAGCAACAGCAGAGATTAGAAAATTCAACGAGATGATCCCGATTATAGCGCTAACCGCGGTTACCTTAGATGAAAACCTTGATGAATTCTACGCTAATGGTTTTAGTGATATCATTCCGAAACCATACAAGACTGAGGAATTCTATAATAAGATTAACAATCATTTATCATTAAGAGAATCAACAGTTTAGAGATTTGGCACAGCCTTTGTAAAATATTGGGCTAGTAAAATTATATATCGCAGATTACAATATATATAGTTTGAATTAGCCTAAAAGAAATGAGGTGCCTGCGCACCTCATTTTTTATTTAAAAAAGTTTTTGAATGCAATCAAAAATCACTTTGGTCATATTTTTCCTTTCGTGTTCAGTTTTGTCATATAACACGGTTTGGAGCCAGGAAAGAAAAAAGGGATCTGAAATTTATGAGCAAGTAAGAGAGCTGGAACCTGGGGAAAGAGAAAGAGTTATTTTAAAAGAACTTCTTTCAGGGAACTTTCCCGAATTTCTGTTGGGCTGGCAAAAGATCACCACGAGACAAAAAGACGCTTCAGGGAATTCAAGAAAATTGAGTTTATTCGTTTCTCCAGATTACGTTTCAGTAGGGAATAAGAAGGATTATTTCATTATTCCGTTAAGACCCAATATTGCTCAAAAATTTGCTGATAAACATAATGCGTCTCTCCCAACGCCTAAAGTTTCTGACTTGATCTACCAGCACGCCCGGTTAAAATTAGAGCCTTTCAATTACATTCCCCGTGGCACTAGAAATGAAAGCACAGATATCTTCTACGACCATTCCAGAGTAATTCAGGCTCAAATGAAAGCTTCAGGATTTCCACCAGGCACTTTTATCGCCGGGACCAAAAAAGACATGGTGATTTCTACTAAACTAACCGATCCCACCCGACCCCGACATGTGAGCATTTACGGTTGGCATAAATTAAATGGCAAGCCTATCCAACCTTTGTATAATGGGCATATTAACACTTACGTAGATTACAGCCACGGCGCAAGACTTATTTCAAACAGAGTGCTTATAGACGGAGATGAGTTTAATTACCGCGAAATTTTAAAGGATGAAAATCTTTACAAATTATTGAGCGATGAAGATCAACCTCTGGAAAAATCTACTTATTAAGCCTGGCCGGGCTTACAAAATTCAATATCTCTTCCAGGAATTCCATTTCCCTATTTAAAAAAGCAACTTCAATAGGAAGATAGAATAATTTTTCATTTGGAATTTCACCCTGTAGCCTCATATAATCTTTTTCTGTGGTAAGGATTAGATTTTCCTTTTGCAATTCTGCAATCTCTGTGTTACTGAAATTATGGTGATCCCGAAATGCCTTATGCCTGAAATTCAGATTTTTCTTTTTTAAATGTTCAATTAATGGTGCTGGATTGGCAATACCGGTAACAAGCGTAAACCGGTCCTTTCTTAAATCTTCCAGTTTCATCTTTTTTTCTACTGAAACCACCTCTTCAGAATAGCTTATAGAAGTAAAAAACAACTCCTGGTAATTACGCAATTCAAGTTTAGTCCTTATGCGATCCTGTTCGTCTTTAGTAAGATTAGGTGGGCACTTTGTTACAACGATTAAATCTGCACGTTCAGCACCGAATTCAGGTTCCCTTAAATTTCCTGTTGGTAGCATAAAATCATCACGGTACAGATCGCCATAGGCAGTGAGTAGAATATTGAATCCCGCTTTCACCTTTCTATGCTGAAAGGCGTCGTCAAGCAGAATGATTTCCGGATTTTCATTCAATAAATGGGATATACCATTCTGCCTGCTGGCATCAACCGCCACCAAAGCCTGTGGGAATTTCCTCCTGAATTGAAGAGGTTCGTCCCCTACTTCGGAAGCCGTTTCGGTCCCTTTTAAAAGCTGATATCCCCTCGTCTTGCGTTTATAACCACGGCTAAGACTGGCAACCCGGTATTCTTTTCCCAAAACATTCAGTAGGTATTCTATCATTGGTGATTTTCCTGTACCACCAGTATTGAGGTTTCCTACACAAATAATTGGTAAATCGTAAGATTTGGATTTCAGAATTCCACTATCGTAGAAAAAATTTCGAATAAGCATTACAAATCCGTACAATAGAGAAAAAGGCAGGAGTAATTTTCTCAAAATTTCCATGGGGCGAACTATAATATTTATATTTGAACTTAGGCTAACTTAAAACTAAAATAACAAAAGCAGGCTTCTGCTTTTAATATAAAACAAATAAAATGCAGATTCAGGAAGTTATTGATATTCTGGAAGATTTTGCTCCTACCTCTTACGCCGAAGATTTTGATAATGTAGGTCTCTTGGTGGGAAACCCTTCCACCCAGGTAAAAGGCGCGATCATCACCCTAGATACGCTGGAAGAAGTAGTAGATGAAGCCATTGCTAAAAATTGCAATCTCATCATTAGTTTTCATCCTATTATTTTCTCAGGCTTAAAAAAACTCAACGGAAAAAATTACGTGGAACGCACCGTACTTAAAGCCATAAAAAATGATATCGCAATCTATGCAATTCATACCGCGCTAGACAATCAACATAAAGGTGTAAATGATATGATCTGTGAAAAACTGGGATTAACAAAAAGGAAAATCCTCATCCCTAGAACTCAGAGCATAAAAAAACTCACCACTTTTGTTCCGAATAAGAATGCAGATGAAGTACGCAAAGCTCTGTTTGATGCAGGCGCGGGAAGCATTGGGAATTATGACAACTGCAGTTTTAACCTAAAAGGTTCAGGGAGTTTTAAGCCTAATGACGATGCTAATCCGGTGATCGGTCAAAAAGGAGAGGTACACTTTGAAGAGGAGACACAAATAGGCCTCACCTTCCCTGCACATCTTAAAGTAAAGATCCTAAAAGCACTTTTCTCCAGCCATCCTTACGAAGAAGTTGCATACGAGATAACCACCTTAGATAATTCTAATCAGCATTTGGGTATGGGAATGATAGGTGAGCTTGAGAAAGAAGTGGATGAAACAACTTTTTTACAGGAGGTGAAAAGAATATTCAATTCGGGATGTATCCGGCATTCAGAATTACGACAAAAACCTGTAAAAAAAGTTGCCGTTTTGGGCGGCAGTGGAAGTTTTGCTATCGAAAATGCCAAACGCGCCGGGGCCGATGTTTATATTACGGCCGATCTCAAATATCATGATTTCTATAAAGCTGAGAAAAAGCTGGTGTTGGCGGATATAGGCCACTACGAAAGCGAGCAATACACAAAAAATCTGCTACATTCTTATTTGACAAAAAAAATTAGTAATTTTGCACTTATTTTAGCAGAGACAAATACCAATCCTATCAAGTATATTTAAACTATGGCAAAGAAAAACGAAGTTACTGTAGAAGAGAAGTTAAGAGCATTGTACGATCTTCAACTGGTGGATTCAAGAATTGATGAAATCAGGAACGTACGTGGCGAGCTTCCCTTAGAAGTTGAAGATTTGGAAGATGAAGTAGCTGGATTAAATACTCGTTTAGAAAAACATGATGCCGATATTGAGGTTATAGAAAATGATATTAAAAGCAAGAAAAACCAGATAGACGAGTCTAAAGCCACCATTAAAAAATATTCTGAGCAGCAAAAGAATGTACGAAACAACCGTGAATTCAATGCGCTTTCCAAGGAAGTTGAATTCCAGGAACTGGAAATAGAGTTGGCAGAAAAACACATTAAAGAATACAAAGCTCAAATCGAGCAGAAGAAAGAGGTGATCGAACAAACAAGAGAACGTTTGGAAGAAAGAAAAAAACACCTTGAGCATAAAAAGAGTGAACTTGACGAGATCCTTGCCGAAACCGAAAAGGAAGAACAAGCCCTTATCAAGAAGTCTGCAGAATTTGAAAAGAATATCGAGGAGCGTCTTGTAAAAGCTTATAAAAGAATCAGAACTAATGTAAAGAATGGATTAGCTGTAGTTCCTGTTGAGCGTGGAGCATCAGGAGGTTCGTACTTCACTATTCCACCACAGGTAATCATGGAAATCGCCGGACGTAAAAAGATCATTACCGATGAACATAGCGGGCGAATTCTTGTTGATGAGGAGCTGGCTAAAGAAGAACAAGAAAAGATGACAAATCTATTTACCAAGGTAAGTTAGAGATTAAATCAAATATTATAGAAAGCCCCAAATCTAATGGTTTGGGGCTTTTTTATTAGCGTGTGTTTAAGCATTGATTAACAAGTATTTCACATTAATACATCATTTTAATTCTAACTTTAGATGCTCAAAACCTACCTAAATGAAAAATTTTCTATTAATATTCAGTTTCGTTTTTCTACTGGTTTCCTGTAAAAATCAGGAGGAAAATAATGAAGTTGAAGATATCCGTTTAACAGAACAGGAAATGGATTCCTATGAAAACCCAAATTCCAGGTCGCAATCATCTGTAAGCAATGAAGATGAAGAAAGAGAACCAATTGAAAACTCTGATAATGCTGAAACTGGGGATTATGAAACAGAAACCACTAGGATTAGCAATGACAGATATGTTAAGGTCGGCGAGAGTGATCCAGATTGCAGCTGCTATTGCATAGATGTAGTCACTTCGGGACAGTCTGAACTTTGCCTCAAGGACGATGAAATGTATATTAATGCGAGATTCTCTCAAAGTGGAAATACAACCCTGGTATATTATATTGAACCTTCAGCCAAAAACACCAATGAAGATATTCCCTGGGAAGATTTTGATACAAATACACCAATCGCGGAAATCACTCCAACTGCCGAAGGGATGGAATTGGACTGGAAAGGATTTTCTATTGACGGCGAGTTGGCCGTAGATTACGCCATTTACGGGAAGAAGACTTTAGAAGGTGCCTACAAAAAACAATGAAAATGAAACAGTATATTTTAAGTATTCTTATGGTTTTTCTCTTCTCTTGTGGAAATAATGCACAGGAAAGATCGGTTACCAAACCTGAAATAGCCAATGCAGAACCAGTAGAAGTACCGGCCGAAAACGGATTAGAAAAAGCCTACTTCGCCAGCGGATGTTTTTGGTGTGTAGAAGCCATCTATGAAAGCATTGAGGGTGTGGAAGAGGCTGTTTCAGGTTATTCAGGTGGCCATACCAAAAACCCAACCTATGAATCAAGCAATACCGGAAGAACCGGCCACGCTGAAGCTGTAGAAGTTATTTACGATCCTGATGTGGTAAGTTTCAAAACACTTGTGGAAGTCTATTTTGGTTCGCAAGATCCCACCCAGGTTAACGGCCAGGGCCCGGATCAAGGTTCCCAATATCGCTCGATCATATTTTTTCAGAATGAAAAACAAAAGGAAATAATAGAAGAGGTTAAAGCAAAAGTAGCCGAAAATTACGATAAACCAATTGCGGCTGAGGTGTTACCGTTTCAGAAATTCTGGGTAGCAGAAGACTACCACCAGAATTATGAAAAGAATAATCCCAACAACCCTTATATTCAAAAAGTATCGATCCCGAGACTAAATAGATTCAAGGAAAAATTCCCGGATATTCTTAAGGAAAATGAACACTGATTTTTTAAAATCGCTCAAAAGAAATGGCAGCCAGACAGCTGCCTTTTTTATTGAATAAGATTTATTCCTGCCTCCAAAAAATGTATTTTTAGCGACAAATTTCAGTGTAGATGAATATCACCATAGAAAATGTACTCCTTATTGGTTCCTTGTTATTATTTATAAGTATTCTGGCAGGGAAAACCTCTTATCGTTTTGGAGTACCAACTTTGGTGCTTTTCCTGGCGGTTGGTATATTGGCCGGATCTGAAGGTATCGGGAAAATTAATTTTAATGATCCCGGCCTCGCACAGTTTATAGGAATCGTTTCTTTAAATTTTATACTTTTTTCCGGGGGATTGGACACCAACTGGAAAAGCATTCAGCCGGTTCTCTGGCAAGGAATTTCTCTTTCAACACTAGGGGTGCTCTTTACTGCCTTAGGCCTGGGAACTTTTGTATGGGCAATCACAGATTTTAGTATTTATGAAGCTTTGCTATTGGGAGCCATCGTTTCTTCTACCGATGCTGCAGCGGTATTTTCTATTCTAAGATCGAAAAACCTGGCCTTAAAGTCGAAGCTTAGGCCCACTCTGGAGCTTGAGAGCGGTAGTAACGACCCTATGGCATATTTCCTCACCATTGCTTTCTTAAGTCTTGTATTAAGTCCCGAAAAGAGTGTTTGGAGCGTAATACCCTTTTTCCTTCAGCAAATACTTATAGGAGCCGCAATGGGTTTCTTAATGGGAAAAATCAGCAAGATCATTATTAATAAGATCAGACTCGATTTTGAAGGCCTTTATCCGGTATTGGCAATTGCGTTAATGTTTATAGTGTTTTCAGCAACCGATGTCCTTGGCGGAAATGGCTTCCTGGCCGTTTACCTAAGTGGAGTATACCTGGGGAACCACAGCATAATTCACAAAAAGACAATTATGCGAATGTTTGACGGATTGGCCTGGCTAATGCAAATTGTATTGTTCCTTACCCTTGGGCTTTTAGTTTATCCTTCACAGGTTCTACCTATTGTAGGTATTGGTATCCTTATTTCCGGTTTTTTAATATTTATCGCCCGTCCACTTGGGGTTATGCTAAGTCTCTCATTCTTTAAAATGAAAATGCGCCGGCGATGGTATATTTCATGGGTAGGTCTTAGAGGTGCGGTTCCTATCGTTTTTGCAACTTATCCTCTAATTGCCGGTATTGAAAAGGCTAATATGATCTTTAATATTGTATTTTTTGTATCCTTGTCCTCAGTTTTATTACAGGGAACAACTTTATCCCTGGTCGCGAAATGGTTGCATGTAGCCTTACCCATGAAGGTGAAACCAAAATCCCCCGTAGATACTTTCCTTGCAGATGGCGCCAAATCCCTGCTAAACGAAATAAGCATCCCTGAGTATAATCATTCAATCGGAAAAAGGATAGTGCAATTAAAGTTTCCGCGGAAGGCTATAATCGCTATGATCTCCAGGGGTGATAAGTTTATTACGCCAAATGGAAACACGATTATTGAACCAAATGATATTTTAATCGTACTTACAGAAGACAAAGAAACACTGAATGGAGTTTATGAAAGTCTGAAATTACCTCCAAAATTAAAGGAAGAGGAAGAAGTCTAGTTTTTGTTCTTTACGATCTCCAGAATTTTATCTTCCACCGCCTGAGAATCCCATTTTTTCTCTATTTCGGGTAGTTCCATTACCTCATCCATGACACTTCGCTGCCAATCTCCTATCGCTAAGGCTTCAGTATAAGGTTTATCTGAAAAGGTAACTCGGGAATACATAGGAATCCAAAGTTCAGGATACTTTTCCCCAAAACGCTTTTCGATCTTTTTCCGAAGCATAAATTCCGGATTTGCAGTTTTACTGCTCATCTCAAGAAAATTACGGTAGCTCAGTTCTGCGATAGCATCAGTATTTGGTTTGCGCTCCTGCTGGTATTCGCTGAAAATCTGTTCCCAGTTATCTCCATATTTCCTGATCTTTTGAAAAAGCACCGTAATATCTTCAAAACCGGCATTCATCCCCTGTCCGTAGAAAGGAACAATTGCATGCGCCGAATCTCCTACCAGAGCTACTTTATCCCCATACGTCCATGGAAAACATTTTATGGTTACCATAGCGCTGGTGGGATTTTTAAAGAAATCTCTTTTCAGGTTTGAAATGTCGTCCTTGATATCGGAAAAGTGAGTTTCAAAAAAATCATCTGCCTTGGCCTGATTGGATATGCTTTCAAACGAAATTTCTCCTTCAAAGGGCAAAAAGAGGGTGCAGGTAAAACTTCCATCCAGGTTAGGCATGGCGATAAGCATAAATTCCCCTCGGGGCCAAATATGGAAGGATGCTTTGTCAA
This sequence comes from Salegentibacter sp., assembly GCF_041642575.1. Classification (NCBI taxonomy): domain Bacteria; kingdom Pseudomonadati; phylum Bacteroidota; class Flavobacteriia; order Flavobacteriales; family Flavobacteriaceae; genus Salegentibacter; species Salegentibacter sp. The sequence goes on from NZ_JBEPWD010000013.1 coordinate 29,737, forward strand.
GTTTGTGACTGCCATCGGGATTTGGAGGAATGGTGAGCTCTTTATAACCCACATCTACAAAATGCTGGGAATAGTTAAAGCGACTTTGGCGCTGCATTTTATGACGTACCCGGGAGAAAGCTCCATCAGCTCCAAAAATGAGATCGTATTGATACTCCTTCCATTCACTCTTTTCTGATTCACCGGTATATAAGCGTGCGTTCGCAAGATCAATATCCCACACCTTTTCTTCAAATCTAAATTTCACTCCTTCTGCTTCGGCAAGATCTATCATTTTACGGTTAAGGACTCCCCGGGATATAGAATAAATAGCTTCACCCTTTTTTCCATAGGGCTGAAAATAAAGTGGCTGATCAGGCACATGTAGGGCTCTTTTGTCCAGTGGTAGAGCTATTCTTTTTATTTCTTCATCTATTCCTGCTTCCCGTAATGCTTTCCATCCACGGTTAGACATCGCCAGGTTTATTGATCTGCCCGAAAATTCTACATTTCTAATATCTGGGCGCCGGTCGAAAACCTCAACTTTATGACCGCCCTTTTGAAGATAAAGTGCAAGAAGTGAGCCCACAAGGCCTGAGCCAACGACGGCTATTTTTTTTGGAGTCTGCATAAATACTTATGAAAAGTGAACTGAAAGTCACCGGTTCGTTTACGAAAATACTTATTTATTGAAACCTAAAGCTTGTTTTGATCCAAATACCGGGAAATCTGCTAATATTTTTATAAAAAAACCTAAAGCAGGGTTAAGGACCTAATAGGTAGAAAGAGAAAAGTCTAAATTTAAACAATAATCAAATCGAAAAAACAATGGATGAGCAAAAACTGGAACAGATGCGTTCTGTTCTTAACAAATTAGAAGACATCAAAAATTCCCAGGAAAGTATAATTGATAAGGTCAATCATGTGATTACAGACCTTTTTCAGCATCCAGATAAGGACCTGGAAAAAGTGATGGAAGAAGCACACCAAAAGGCTTCAGATAATGTAGATGCCGTAAGAGAAGCTATCGAAGATTATGAAATGAAAATCAATAAAATGGAATCCCAGGGCTAAATATTAATTCCCTTATTTTTTAACAATTAGGTTAAACACTCGTTAAATGAAACTGCGCAGTACTTATGATATTGTAATTTAGTCCTACTAACTAAACCTAATAATAGAAATGAGAGATCTAATTTGGCTTATTATAGTAATTCTTATGTCGCCTGGCTGATAGGTTACATAGGATTTGGAGAAGCAGTAGGAAATCTAATTCACATCCTGCTTATTCTTGCGATAATAGGGCATTTTTATACCCTCTTGCTACGGGTATAAATCCATAATTAGCTCATTACCAATCAGTTTATAAAAATAAATTAAAATCATTATCTTTAATCCAATCAATTAACCAACGCAACTAAGTTGCCTAAAAACCACTATTATGAGAGATTTAATTTGGCTAATCGTAGTACTATTAGTAATCGGATGGCTGATAGGGTATTTTGCCTTTCCTGATTTAGGAAGCATTATCCATATCCTTATCGTTATCGCTGTTATCTTAATTTTGTATAAGCTGCTAACCGGTCGCCGATTATAATAAACGATCACAAAATTTGTATAGATACCCTTTGAGATGTTCCTCAAAGGGTATTTTATTTTCTGCTATCTTTATGCTCAAAGATCCTTTATATGAAAAAATTTATACTATTACTATCTATCCTTAGCTTTCTGGGCTGCAAAAATGAGCAAAGTGAGAATACAACCGAATCTTTGGAGAACGAGGAAAAAACCAAAGCCAGAGAAATAGCAGAGGCACATGGGTTAGAAAATTTTGAAGATGTGAACGAAATTAAATTCACCTTTAATGTTAGAGTAGGAGACTCAGTTAGGACAAGCAGAAATTGGACCTGGACGACCAAAACTGACGAAATTAGGCTTACCGAAGGCGATATAAGTCGTACTTACGTTCAGGATGACAGCATTGCTGAAGATGAAAAAGAATTAGATCAGAAATTCATCAATGATTCCTACTGGCTATTATTCCCTTTTCAACTCGTGTGGAGCGATGCTGAAATTTCTGAAGAAAAGACAGCTGAAGCCCCCATTAGTAAAGAAGAGATGAAAAGTATTCTTGTGTCATATTCTTCAGAAGGCGGATACACTCCGGGAGACAGTTATGAAATCTTTTACGAAGATGATCTTATCCTCAAAGAATGGATCTACAGATCGGCCGATGGCAGTAGAGAATCGCCCACCACCTGGGAAGATTACGGGGAATATAATGGTCTAAAGATCGCCAGGTCTCATAAATCGCCGGATGGCAGCTTCGAGTTGTTCTTCAGCGATATTGAGGTAAATTAATAGCGCAGACCTCTAACAAGTTGGCTGGAATTTTTCGCTGGTTTCCATTGGCTTTCGGGCTCAAAATAATTCCATAGCATTGCCGAAATCTCTCGCTGCAGTTCCCAGGCTTCATTTCCATAATCCCAGGAGGTATCCTCGTTATTTTTAGTAGCGATATAAAACACATAATCCCCGGAAGGAGCATTTACCATCACGGCTTCAGAACGGGATTTATCGACCATTCCTTGTTTAGCCGCTGTTTGAATATAAGGTGGGATCTGAGAGAGCGCATAATCGGTGTAAAAAGAATTACTAAGCATCCGGTACATTTCATCGCTTGCGGCATCGCTAACCAATTCCCTGTTTCTGATCTTCACTAACAAAGTGGCCATTTCCCGGGGCGTAGTTTGTCCCCAGCCGTATTTCTCCCAAATTTTTTCCCGGCCCTCGGTTCTTGAATTTACCCTGGTATGTTCCATCCCTAACTCCGCCATGAGGGGATTTATCATTTCTCCTCCTCCTGCAAGTTCCTGGCTCCAGATGGAAGTAACGTTATCGCTATAGGTGATCATCAATGCGGCGAGCGTGCGTAAATCTGTCTTAGTTGAATCCTTATAGAATTGCATTAAGCCGGAACCTCCATAGGTACGGGAATCTCTGTATAAAAGAGTATCGTTAAGCCTTAGTTCACCTTTTTCGATCTTATCAAACAAACCAATGAGAATTGGAATTTTCACAATACTGGCCGTAGGAAATATAGTATCAGCATTTACCCCGGCCTCTTTTCCGGATTCCAGATTATAGACATAAACCCCGGCGATGCCTTTAAAATCTTTGGTGAACTCCTGCAGTTTCAATTGAAGTTCCTCATCGATATTCCTGTCCTGAGCAGATACAAATCCATAAAACAAGAAGAAAATGATGGCGATCTTTTTCATTGCTATAAATTTAAAATTATGAGGAACTCTTTTGGAGAATTCCCTGTTTGAGAATTTGACCAAATCTAAACATATCTTCAAATGAACAGTAGAAAGGAGCCGGAGCAAGTCTTATCACATTGGGTTCCCGCCAGTCTGTAATCACTCCGTTTTCCATCAGGTAAGTAAATAACCCCCTTCCTTCCCCATGGAGAAAAACCGAAAGTTGTGTACCGCGCTCTTCCTGATTTGAAGGCGTAATAATTTCAAAACTACTCTCAACTTCCTTATCAATTTCATGCAAAATGAATTCGAGGTAAGCTACAATCTTATTACGCTTTTCTATCAGTGCGGGCATACCAACCTCATCAAACATTTCCAGGGAAGCGAGATAAGGCGCTAAGGCTAAAACCGGAGCATTGCTGATTTGCCAGGCATGAGCACCATTTTCGGGCTGAAAATCTGGTTCCATTAAAAACCGTCGGTCCTTTTTATGACCCCACCAACCTTCAAATCGGGGAATATCTTTTATCCCGTGATGTTTTTCATTTATAAAACAACCCGAAGCATTTCCGGGACCACTATTCATATATTTATAGCTACACCAGGCTGCGAAATCAACCTTCCAATCACTAAGATTTAATTCTATATTTCCGGCGGCATGAGCGAGATCCCAGCCAACAAACGCTCCAACATGGTGGCCAGCTTTTGTAATAGTTTCCATATCCAGCACCTGCCCGGTATAATAATTCACCCCACCAATAAGCACAAGAGCGCACTCCTCACCTACCTCGGCGATCTTTGCCTTGATATCTTCTGTTCTGAAATTATGTTCCCCATCCCTTCTTTTAATTTGAACAATAGCATCTGCAGGATCAAAACCATGGAAACGTACCTGACTGGTGATCATATACTGGTCGCTGGGAAAAGCTTTTTCCTCACAAATAATTTTATAGCGTTTTCCTGAAGGCCGGTAAAAAGAAACCATAAGCAAATGAAGATTTACCGTTAAGGTATTCATTACGGTCACTTCAGAAGGTTTTGCTCCAACAATTTTCGCTAATTTTTCTGAAAAACGCTCGTGATAATCCCACCAGGGCTTTTCAGCATAAAAATGACCTTCCACAGCGAGATTAGCCCAGTCAGTCATAATTTCATCGACATATTTTTTTGCTGAACGCGGCTGCAGCCCCAGAGAATTTCCGGTAAAATAAATTACACCCTCTCCTTTATGTTGCGGAAAAATAAATTGATCTCTATATACGGCTAACTCATCCTGTTTATCGAGCTCCCGGGCGAACTCCAGGCTATTTTTAAATTGCATGCTGGTGGTTTGATTAATTTCAGTAAAAATACAATTTAAGCTGAAGTTTCATAATATTAGACTTTAGCCGCTGACTTATTTTCTTCAGATTCCCTTTATCTTTGTATACAGAAATCATCAATTAAGATTATGCATTTTCTTCCAGAGGCTATAGATGAATACATCGTTAAACATTCGGCTAAAGAGCCCGATTTATTAGCAAAGCTTAATAGAGAAACAAATCAGAAAGTTTTGCGGCCAAGAATGCTAAGCGGGCATTATCAGGGTAGAGTTTTAAGTTTATTATCAAAGATGAAACATCCCCAAACTATCCTGGAAATTGGCACCTATACGGGTTATTCGGCGCTTTGCCTTGCAGAAGGTTTGGCAAAGGACGGAACTCTTCACACCATAGATATCGATGAAGAATTGTATGATTTTCAGAAGAAATATTTTGATGCATCAACATATAAAGATCAGATATATCAATACCTGGGCGATGCCCTGGACATAATCCCCACGATAGAAGCGAAATTTGATCTTGTATTTATCGATGCCGACAAACCGAACTATCCCGCATATTTCAGGCTGATAATCGAAAAAATGAGTCCCGGTGGAATAATTCTTTCAGACAATGTTTTATGGAGTGGAAAGGTAATAGAAACCTTAAATAAGGACGACGAATCTACCAAAGCGCTTCTGGAATACAATAATCTTTTAGCGGAAGACGATCGCGTGGAAACAGTTATTCTGCCAATAAGGGATGGCCTGACGCTCAGCAGAGTTAAATAAACCTTCTACCAGATCTATTATAAAGCCAATAAAAGATAAAGGCAAAAATTAATCCTACCAGAGCTCCAACCAGCAAATCGCTGGGGTAATGCACACCAACATATACCCGGCTCATAATAAAAAGTAAGGGCCAAATATATACAGCATAGATCCAGGGATATTTATCCTTTAAACTAAGTACTACAAAGGTGGCGGCCACCATAGAAGAGGAAGCATGGCCCGAAAAGAAACTATAATTGGTTGGTTCCTGCAGAACCCTTATTAGGTCTACCAGCTCAGGGTTATTATTGGGTCTTAACCGAACCAGCATAACCTTTACCGCATTGGTAAACCCCCATGTTGTAAGAAATGAAGCAAGTAAAAACAGGGAAGAAAAACTGGCTTTTTTCCAGTGAAAAGCGAGGAAATACAGCAGAAATAAAAAAATATAAAAAGGAATCCAGTTTTCTATCCGGGTAACAAAGATCCAAAAAAAATCATAGGATTCAATGCCCAGACTATTAAGATAAACAAATAATTCCCGGTCCCATTGTTTAAGCTGTTCATACATTTCAACAGGCGTTAGAATCTACGTTTAACCGAACCGGTAATTTCGTCTATATCTTCTTTTACCTTATCGATCTCTCCTTTAATATCTTTTGAAATATCAGTATCGACACCTTGTTTTTCGGCACTTTTCTGAATTTCACTTTTAATATCGTTGGAAGCATTTTTAAGGGTGCGCATTCCTTTCCCCAGTCCACGGGCTATTTCGGGAATCTTATCGGCCCCAAAAACCATGACGAGGATAAACATAATAAAGGCGATCTCAGCGCCACTTATAAATAATGGGTATGCTACCATAACGCGCAAATATAATCACAAATTTAGCCATAAAAAAAGCCGACTCGTTAAAGTCGGCTTAATTATTTAATAAACCAGTTATAGATTAATTATCCATACTTTCTTTAAATTCTTCGAATTTATCTGTTGTTTTATCCTGCGGCCAGCTGTTGTTGCTAACATCAACGTCGGCGGTTTCCAGATCAGGATCAACAACTACCGATGTTATCTCTTTTTCTGAAGCTAATGCCTTAGTAACCTCAGCATCATTCTTTCTCCACAGTTGTACCGGATAAGTCACTTTTTCTGATGTTCCATCTGCATAGGTATATTCCACGATAAGTGGCATTGGAATCCCACCCGGCTTTTCAAAGGTGATCTCATAGAAATATTTTGGGTTTTTCATCCCGGAGCGATCCTGTTCAGAAAAATTATCCATCATATATTCGTTAAGCGTAGGTGCATTTTCAAGGGGATCGCTTCCTTTCATAGCCTCCTCAAAATCTTCACTTCCTTCTTCTACAACATAAATTCCATCTATGTCTTCAGGTTTTGCACCGTAGCGCTCAAGGAATTCAGCACCTTCTTTAGTAGCTTTGTCAGTGATGTAGTATTTCTTAACAGATTTTACACCCATATCCACATTATCGGTAGTATAGAACCAACCTCTCCAGAACCAGTCAAGATCTACTGCGGAAGCATCTTCCATTGTTCTGAAGAAATCCTCCGGAGTTGGATGTTTGAACATCCATCTCGTAGCAAAGGTCTTGTAAGCATGGTCGAATAAATCTTCCCCCATAACAGTTTCCCTTAAAATATTAAGCGCAGTAGCAGGTTTTCCGTAGGCGTTATTCCCTAACTGATAAACATTTTCGGGATTAGACATAATAGGAGCGATAAACTTCTGGTCTCCTTTCATATAAGGAACTATGTTAGACGGTATTCCTCTTCTGGAAGGATATTGATCCAAAGGCGCAATCGCTTCCGGATATTTTTCACCGAATTCCTGCTCTGCCAGGTATTGGGAAAAGGTATTCAAACCTTCGTCCATCCAACCCCACTGACGCTCATCGCTGTTCACGATCATCGGGAAAAAGTTATGTCCAATTTCGTGAATAATCACACTTATCATCCCGTATTTCACGCGGTCGCTGTATTCCCCATTTTCATCTGGACGGCCATAGTTCCAGCAGATCATTGGGTATTCCATCCCCTGGTTCTTAGCGTGTACTGAAACTGCTTTATGATAGGGATACTGAAAAGTTTGATCAGAATAGCTTTCAAGTGTAGTGGCTACGGCAAGGGTAGAATACTCTTCCCATAACGGATTCCCTTCTTTTGGATAAAGGGAAATCGCCATCACCTCTTTTCCCTGAACATCGGTATTCATCATATCTACCACAAATTTTCTTGAAGTAGAAAATGCGAAATCCCTTACCATATTGGCTTTATATTTCCAGGTTTTAGTTTTGTTTGAAAAGCCTTTTTCGGCTTCTTCAGCCTCTTCCTGGGTTACGATGATTACGGGCTTATCGAAAGATTTTTTAGCATCTTCATAACGCTTCATCATTTCTTTGCTGTAAACCTGTTTGCGGTTCTGAAGTTCTCCGGTTGCCTCCATAATGTGATCGGCAGGAACGGTAATATTTACTTCATAATCTCCAAAAGGAAGGGCGAATTCCCCGTTACCCCAGAATTGCATATTCTGCCATCCTTCAACATCATTATAAACGGCCATTCTTGGAAAGAATTGAGCGATTACATACACGTTATTGCCATCTTCAGGAAAATGCTCGTAACCTGAACGGGCTCTATCGGTAACATGATTATTAATTTTATACCACCAGTCTATTGAAAAAGTATAGCTTTCTCCAGCTTTTAAAGGTTCCGGTAAATCTATACGCATCATTGTTTGGTTAATGGTATAATTTAAGTCTTGACCGTCTTGGTAAACCTTTTCAATATTAAAACCGCCGTCAAAAGGTTCTTTTAAAAACTGATTGGTAAAACCTTCGGGAGTAGAAACCGGGTTTATCCTGCTTGGATTTTTCTCCAATGCAGGAGAATCTTTAGTACGGATATTCTGGTCTAATTGCACCCATAGGTATTCCAAATCATCCGGCGAATTATTATGGTAAGTAATAGTTTGCTTACCGGTTAATTTTGGATTCTTATCGTCAAGCTCTATATCCATCTTGTAATCGGCCTGGTTCTGGTAATAAGCTTCACCAGGTGCTCCGGCTCCGGTACGGTATTGATTAGGAGTTGCAAACTCATCGGTTAATTGTCTAAACTTGTTTTGGTTGGTGTGACCTTCCTGGCGTTCAGTTTGCTGTTGGTCTTCCTGAGCCGAGAGACCCGTAAAAAAGAGCATTAAAAAAGCAAAACTGAAAAATTTAAATTTTTTCATGAAAACTGAATTATTATAGAATTTTGATAAAAATAAGACTTCCTATAAGGTAAATGGTTTAATTTTTAAAAATCAGACTGTTTTTTTCTTGATCTCTCTGAAGCAATAGACTTTTTGTTACTCCATTTACTTTTACATGGACTACATTTTTCTGATCGTCAAAGAGATCGGTAAGAATTGAGTTGTTGATTTCAATTTCAGTGAAGGGAATAACCTTTTCGACTTCGATATAAAGAATAACCTGGTCATTATCGTATTCTTTTCCCAGATATTTTAGTTGATGTTCCTTTCCGTTTGTTTTAAGCTGAAGTTTCTGCCTAAGATAGCGCTCTATCATCTTTTTCACCGGACCTTCCTCGGAATCCTTCACAAGCCGGATATCATCATTAAAACGCTGTCGCAATACATTTTCAAAATCATCTGTAAAGACACGGGTGATTATCTGAAGAGATTCACTCTCGGCCTTGTAATTAATCTCAGTAACACTAAGGTAATATTCGTGTGCAGTTACTTTAGAAGAAGTCAAAACAAAGAAAAGTCCAAAAAGAATAAAGATCTTTTTCATTAATGAGTTTTGTTTTTTGATATCAAGATTCAATCCAAACTGATATATTCCCGGTATTCGGAAATGGTTTTTTTGTAAAATTCAATGAGTCCCAGGAGATCCTCCTCCTTAGCCAGACTTAAAAATCGGGGGTTTTCTGCGCAATAATACAGAAAATCTATGATCCTCTCCTCTTCCAGTTTAAGTTCCTCTCTATAAAAATCTTCTGAAAGTAAATTCCGGGTTTTTATAACCCGATTTCTTAAGCGGTCATTTTTTAAGGCTTGCTTGAGTTTTCTTTTTTCTCCACTTATGGCCCCGTAAAGCATTCCTGCAGGATCCATGGGGCTACTCATTCCCCTAATTTTTCGATCTACAATAGTTGGAGGTTTTTTATTAGAATAAGGAATTCCGAAATCTGCCTGATTTATGGTTTCTATATTCTCAATATCCTGTTGTAGGTTACCGGAAAGCTCGTGAAGTTGCATCTCATCCAGCTCCGTAAGTTCATTTTCCAGCTTAATTTCGAAAACTTCTTCCAGCATCCGCGGAGTTACCTCCAAAGTTAGCTTTTTATACTGAACCGAAGAAAAAAGGATGGAATCTCCGGGGCTTACTCGTAGAGCAAACTCTCCTGAATCTTCACTAAGCGTAACTTTTTCAGTAGTAATATTGACTACATGAACCTGAGAAAGCAATGAGTCATTGGTGATTTTACCCTTTAAAATTTCCTTTTCCTGAGCCTGAAGCGGAAAGTAAGAAATAGCTGTGATGAATAGATAAATTATTAACCTCATCAAGATTCCTGAGAGGCTTTAATGCGAGATAATATCAACTGAGGGCTTTTATTAATTTTCAACCTGGTTCTTGTACTCTTTACTTTTTGCGATAAGAAATTCTATTAGCTCGAGTTCATTTCCTTCCTGCATCATTTCGGCATTAAGTCCGCTATCTGAAGCGTAGAAGATAAAATCATTGATATTTTCTTCCCGGATATTCAGGTTCTCCTGGAAAAATTCATCGTCATATAATTGGCGGATATATTCATCTTTTTCTTGCTTTCTAATTTGAGCATCTCCATCCTGGTCTCCAACGAGAGCCTTAAAAATGTTCACAAAATTAAGTCCGTGGATAAGACGGGTTTTACTGGCCGCCATCGCTTCATTTTTGCCCGGTCCTGTGAGTGCATCAGGTTCAGTAACCACATCCATTCTTTCCAGATCGGCAGCAGAATATCTCGGCAAATCCGGATCTGTAACCTGAATGCGGGCAACATCCACATTAACGTTTCCCGAAAGATCGTGAGGCAGAACAACCACTTCAGGAAGTTCGGTAATCGTCTCACTAATAAATACATTTAATTCCCCCGAATCTACAACCCCCTGATCTACAACTACGGTAAATTTCTGGAATTGTAAAGCTGAAAAACTTATACTGTCATTTTCAGCTACAGATATCCTGAATTCTCCACTGGTATTGGTAATCGTTCCTCTTTGGGAAGTTTCATTATAAACGGTCATTCCCTCCGGGTTATCTCCTTCGGGGACAATAATTTTCCCATCTACTCTTACTCTTTCCTCTTCCTGAGAAAGAAGTGGTAGAGCAGCAATTAAAAAAACTAAAGTAAATACAAAGCGTATCATAACACAATTTCTATAACTTAAAGGAACAATTTATCTTCTTATGAGAAAGATAAGTAGCAGGTAAATTTTTGTTAAACCTGCCTTTTCCTCTAAATTTACAAAAAAACTACGATGAAAAGAGCGCTTTTAGCCAGCACCTCCACTCTACACGGACAAGACTACCTTGAATATCTTACCCCTGAAATAAAGAATTTCTTTAATGGCATTTCAGAAGTTTTATTCATTCCCTACGCTCGCCCCGGCGGGATTTCTCATGAGGAATATACTGCTAACGCTGCCAAAGCATTTTTTAAAGCAGGAATAAAATTAAAGGGCATAAATGAGTTCAAAAATCCGGTGGAAGCAGTTAAACAGGCCAAGGGTATATTCACCGGCGGAGGCAACACCTTTTTACTGGTTTCAAAATTATACAGAAATAAGGTGATGAATGTTTTACAGGAGGCTATCCTTTCAGGCACTCCCTATATGGGCACCAGCGCAGGCACTAACATTGCCGGGCTCACTATGCAAACCACCAATGACATGCCTATTATTTATCCTCCGTCGTTCAAGACCTTAGGTATCGTCCCCTTTAATATAAACCCCCATTATTTAGATCCAGATAAGAATTCCACTCATAAAGGAGAAACCCGGGAAACCAGAATCAAGGAATTTCATACTTTGTATACACAGCCGGTAATTGGTTTACGGGAAGGAAGCTGGCTGGAGATTTTGGGTGATAAAATTACGTTAAAAGGAAAACCTGAAGCACGTATTTTCAAGCCGGAACAAGTACCTTACGAAATCAAAACAGGAACTTCTTTAACCGATTTAAAGTAATGAATTACCAGAAAATCCTAAACACTATAGAAAGCGAAATGAACTACCGTGATGTGGAAGGCAAGGTAGCTTCATATATCCCCGAATTGGCAAAAGTGGATCCTAGAAAATTCGGGATGCATATCTATTGTGGAGATCAACAGCATTTTAGTTTTGGCGACAGTGACGAAAAATTCTCCATACAAAGTATCTCCAAGGTTTTTTCCCTTTCTATGGCCATGATCCTGATGGGCGAAGATCTATGGCAGCGTGTGGATGTTGAACCTTCGGGAGATCCTTTTAATTCACTTACCCAGCTGGAATACGAACATGGAGTACCCAGAAACCCTTTTATAAATGCCGGAGCCTTAGTGATCTCAGACATTTTGGTTGATCAATTAGACAATCCAAAGCAGGAGTTGCTCGATTTTGTAAGAAAGATTACCGGAAACCCGGAAATAAATTTTGATGAAAAAATCGCTGCTTCCGAGAAATCCACCGGATATCGCAATATTGCCCTGGTAAATTATATGAAAGCCCTGGGTAATATTAAATGTGAAGTAGAACCCATCGTAGATTTCTATTTTAACCTCTGCAGCCTTTCGATGTCCTGCAAAGAACTCGCACAAGCTTTTATGATATTCGCCAATAAAGGAAAAGTTCTTGAAACCGGGGAAGAGATTTTAACCCCAACCTCTGTGAAACGTATAAACGCCTTAATGCAAACCTGTGGCTTTTATGATGAAGCGGGTGAATTTAGTTTTGAGGTAGGGCTTCCGGGAAAAAGTGGCGTAGGCGGTGGAATAGTTGCGATTCATCCAGACCAGTATTCTGTCGCGGTTTGGAGCCCTATTCTTAATCACAAAGGGAATTCGGAATTAGGTATGAAGGCCCTGGAAAGACTTACCAGCCTTTCAGGACTTTCGGTCTTTTAGAAGGTAGATTTCTAAGAAACAAAGTGTCTGCTTTGGAGCAGGCACTAAATTTTATGGCACAAAAAAATGCTTTCCGTTTTCACAGAAAGCATTCAATAATTGAACACTGTAATAATCTTAAAGCGCTGCTACGTGCTTAGTAAGCTTAGACTTAAGGTTAGCAGCTTTATTATCGTGTATAATGTTTTTCTTTGCTAATTTATCAACCATAGAAACTACAGAAGGAAGCAAAGTCTCAGCTTCTTTCTTATCAGCCTCACGCAATTTTTTAATTGCGTTTCTAGTGGTTTTATGCTGGTAGCGATTTCTAAGGCGTTTTGCCTCATTGCTACGTATCCTCTTCAACGCTGACTTGTGATTTGCCATTATATTCTTCTTTAATTAATCTTTTCTTGTAGTCCGTAGGGGAATCGAACCCCTGTTACCAGGATGAAAACCTGGCGTCCTAACCCCTAGACGAACGGACCATTAAT
>NZ_JBEPWD010000014.1:0-42658 GCF_041642575.1 Salegentibacter sp.
ATTCTGTGGGTTGAGATAAGCACCTTCGTTGAGGTCGTAACCACCCTGCAGTTCTATTCCAAACCAGGTTGGGATCTTTAATCCGCTTTCAATGATGCTGTAATATTCGGTACCTTTAAAATTCTTCTGTTTGGTATTATTGAAGATCTTGGGATCAAAGGCTCCTCTTGCCTCCTGAACATCAGCATCGCCAATCTCCAATTGATTTTCTGCCTGCCGGGCTACAGGATGATTTGCCTTTACCAGATCGATATATTCCTCAAAAGTCAGAATCTTTTCAGTCCCAAATTCCTGTGCCCGGATTGGAACAGCCTGGGAGAATATTAGCATAAACAGGAATATATTTTTTAAAAAGTTCATCTTCATGTTCTTGATTAGCAGAAGTGTCTTGTTTACTTCTTTTCTGTATTAATTCCTTCTTCTTCAGGAGAATAAAAATCGGGTGGAAAGCCGTTGATATTTCTCCACAGCTCATACCACACAGGCACATCTTTAAGTAGCACCATGTTTGAAGTTCCTGCACCTAATCTTAAGGCTTCAGGCCATTTTGGTTGCTCAGGATCGGGAGCTACCAAAACTCTATACCTGCCGTTTTTAGTGATGAATCTGTCTATAGCAAAGATCTCCCCGCCATAGGTACCGTAACTTTGCTCGGGCCAGCCTGAGAAAACTATTGCAGGCCACCCATCAAACTGAATACGCACATCCTGACCTTTTTGAAGGAGTGGTAGGTCAATTGGGCGCACGTACATTTCTACTGCCAGTTCATAATCGGCTGGCATAATGCTCACAATTTGATCGCCTTCTTTTAAAGTTTCTCCAATCCCAGACTGGATAGCCTGGGTAATATAACCGTTGGTAGGAGCGGTGATATAATACATTCCCTGCCTAACCGAATAGTTAGTGTATTGGTTCTCCAGTTTGGTGATCTCAGCCTCCGATTCATATAGACCGCTTAGCGTGGTAAATTTATCTGATTGTGCTTTGGCAACAGCATCGCGATACTGCGCCTGGATAGAACTCAGTTCTACCTCGGCGTTAATCACCTCATTCTGACTCGTGAGCAGCTTGTTCTGAGCCGAAATCATTTCAGCCTGCTCCTTTCGCATGCTAAGTCTCCGGTTTTCAAGGTCAGTAAGGGATTTTAAGCCTTCTTCGTACAGACCGAGAATTCGCTCATATTGTTCTTCAGCAATTTCATAATTTATAATAGCCGCCTGATAGTCCATGCTATCACTTTCAACCTTCAGCCTTGACTGCCGGGCCTTATTTCTTGCCTGTTGTAATTTCAGCTGATTGGTTTCCAGTAGAGCTGCAATCCTGTTGTCAAGGGCATTTACTTTTTCTCTGTAAGACCCAACAGCCAGTTCTTTGGAGTTAAGTTGCGCCCGGGTTCTTTCTAAAAGATCAGGATCGAAATAATCGTCTTTTATTTCTGAAACGAACATTATGGTGTCTCCTTTTTCAACATAGTCGCCCTCCATTACAAACCAGTCTTCAATTCTACCGGCAATAATAGATTCAATACTTTGCGGCCGGTGCTCTGGCTGGAGTGCTGTTACCTGTCCCTTGCTTCTTATATTCTGGGTCCAGGGAAGAAACATGCTTATAAACATTAGCAGGAAGAAAATTCCAATGAGCCTTTTTAGCCATTTTCCCGATTTCCGGCTTTCCACCTTTTCAAGGCTTGTGTAGGAAGTCTGATTAACCTTATCGGTTATTTTATTTGATGAAATATTAAGCATCTTCCTCGTTTTTAAATTCTTCTGATAATTTCAGTTCCTCATAGGTGCCGGTTTTGGTAATTCTTCCTTTGGAAAATATGGCAATACGATCACAGCGTTTAGCAAAATGTGCTTCGGAAGAAACGGCTATCAGAGTCCAGTCCTGTTCTTCAGAAGTAAGGAAATCCATGATCTTAAACCGTTCCTGGCGATCGAGATTGTCAAGAATATCTTCAATGAGCAATAAATTTGGCTTGCTCACAATACTTCTGGCGATTAAAATCTTGGTGATTATACTCCGGGAAGATTTATATCCCTGGGGTTCTACAAAGGTATCATAGCCTTTTGGCAGGTTTCTTATAAAACTTTTTAACTTTAGATGATTAACCGCCCATTTTACATTTTCAAAGGGGATATCTTTTCTTCCCATGGTGATATTTTCCAGAACTGTGCCTTCAAATAAGGTTCCCTGGGCAAAACATTCTCCAATCACCGATCTCATATCGTTGATATTTAAATTATTAAGGGAAATTCCATTGTAGGAAACCACCCCTTTCTTTACATCATATAGTCCTGCAATAAGCTTCAGTAAAGTTGATTTTCCTGAATTGTTTTTACCTGTGATCAGAAATTTTTCCTTCCTTTTAACCGCCAGGGAGATGCTCTCAAGGATATTTCTTTCGCTTCCAGGATATTTGAAGCTAAGACCTTCAGTTTTTACCTTCATTCCCGGGGTATTCATTTCATCTTTTAGATTTATACCTTCTGTCCTTTCCAGTTCAAGATCGGTCACTTCTCCGATCTTCTCGAGCCCGGTGATTACGTCATAAATTGTTTCGAGACTAACGATTAGTTTTTCAACCGATTCCATTACCAAAAGAATGATGATCTCGGCTGCAACGAACTGTCCTATATTTATAGTTTGATTCATGACCAGGATTCCTCCCAGGATTAACAAACTTGCAGCTACAATAACTTTAAAAACTACCATGTAGGAATATTGCTGCATCAGGAGTTTAAAATGGCTCTCCCTGGATTTTAAATAAGAACTTACATGGCTATTCGTCCGTTCCAGGGGTAGTGCTGTGTCTCCCGCAAGTTTAAAAGAGATATTGTTACGGCCCACTTCTTCCAGCCAGTGAGCAACTTTATACTTGTATTTGGATTCCTCTAAACTCGTGGTAAGTCCCTTCTTTACAGTAAAATGAAAAATTACGTAAAGCAAAAACACCAGAAGTACACTAAAAACGATAAATAAAGGATGGTAGAGTGATAGAAGGATTAGGCCGAATAACACTTGCAAAACAGCTACAGAAAAGTCGATAAGTAATTTTGGCAGTCCCTTTTGCACCGTCATAACATCAAAAAAACGGTTCATTAATTCCGGGACATAATGTTTATAAAGAGATTCCATTCTTACCCTGGGCAGGCGATATGAAAATTCGAAAGCTGCTCTTGTAAATATTTTTTGTTGCAGGTTTTCAGTAATTCTGAATTGAAAAAGGCGTAAAATTCCCGTAGCCGCCACTCCCAGTACAACGAAAATAATCAGTAATATCCATGAAGTTGTGATCTCTCCACCTATGATAAGATTCACAATTGCCTGAATTCCTAATGGCACCGATAAATAAACTAGTCCATTAAAAATAGAATAGATATAGATGTTAATAATTTCCTGCTGATCCGGTTTTAATAACCTGAAGAGTCTTTTTAATGGGCTTGGCTTTTCGGTATTTGTCATCTCGTCTTTGCTCATCTTTTATTCGTGAATAGTGCGGAAGATCATTTCCTTATAAAATTGGGTGATTGCATCTTCTCCCTTAACTATATCGGTTAATCCCGGCAGGTGGTCCGCAAAGAAGCGTTGGTTGTGTGCTCCTTCAATAATAGTTGAAACCAGCATATGAGGATATTTATACCTTGGGTTGATTTCCAGGATAATATCGCTCACCCGGTTTACCAGCTTTTTGTATCCTGCAAATACACCAGCTTTATTTTGTTGGTCCACTTCTTTGGTTAAATATACCTTTGAGGATTCTGAAATTATAATATTCTGAAGCTTAATTTCATTGATATGAAAAAAACTACTGTCCTCATCAATGGGTTTTGTTAGCAGAATAATGGCTCTTTTAAGTTTTTCTTCAGGTGAATCTATATTGGCTGTTTTAAAAATAAAATGATACTCCAACCAACCCCAATACCAAATGGTTAAGTACTGCAACAGCTTGTGTTTGCTTTCAAAATACCGGTAAACTGATGCCTCGGTAGAGTTGATAGACCTTGCCAGCTTTTGAAAGGTGAAATTTTCAAAGCCAATCTCCTCAATCATTTCAATGCTTCCGGCAATAATCCGCTTTCCTAAAGCACTGGATTCCGGGTTTTTCAGGTAGGAATGGGGATTTACCTGAATGGAAATGTTAGAAAAAAAACTTTTCATAATAGAAATTTGGGCAAAAATAATAGTAAACCTATCATATACGCAAGTTAAACTCTTGTTAATTTGCGAAAAACAATTCTTTGTACCTGCTTTTGAGAATGAATTAAATCCCAGTGCCGTAGTCGGTACAGGGATTTTTAATGGCTGTTATGGATGATTTCTCACCTTTATAGGCTGGTTAATTTTTGAGGAGGAATTGGTGGCGGTACCGGATTATTCACCGGCTCTGTGCTCAGGAAATATTCATACATAGCCCGTAGATCTTCTTCCTCAAGATTTTTGAAATTTTCCCAGGGCATTGGCGGTAATAACATCCGCCCGTTGGGCAGACCCTTAAGCTTACCTTCGGTTAGAGAACGTTTGAACTGCTCAAAACTCCAATTTCCTATTCCGGTGTCATCAGAAGTGAGGTTTGCAGCAAAGGATACACCCCAGGGGCCAACCGCGGCAGTAAGATCAGGAGAAATAAGCATCCAGCCTTTATCCAACGCGTCCTGGCTTATTGGCGGTAATTCATTTTTCGCCTGGTATCCGGAAAAAGAGAGCTCTTTTATATACTCCGGTCCGCGCTCACCCATTCTTTTTGGGCTATGGCAATCCTGGCAGCCAATAGTGTTAACCAGGTATTTCCCGCGTTTAACAAGATCTTTCTGGCTTATTGTATCTTTTTCAGGGGCAGGTTGGTAATCTTTTTTTGCTTCAGCTTCCTTGCAGCTCACAAAGGAACCAATCATTAAACTGACAGATAATAGGAGAAAGCTGTGGAGAATAGACTTCATAATATTGAATTTTAATTGGTAAAACTTTTCAAAATCAAAATAGGAAGCCTGATACCTGGGGAAACCCGAAGTTTCAATAAAATAACTGAAAGAGTAAATAAGGAAAAACCTTTAATTTTTGTTTAATCTCACTTTTTAAGATTGATACTCAGTACAGGGAGATCAAAGTGATTGATTATATTTTCTGTAACTCCGGGACTGAATATTTTCCCTAAATTTGAATGTTGATGGGTGACGGTAGCGAGCATATCGGGGTTTTCTGAGGTGATATACATCCCGATGCCGCGTTCTTCGTTTTTAGCATTGTAAACAAAGCGTTTTTCATTCACATCGGTTTCCTGACTCAGGAATGCATCCATTGCTTGTTCTATCTGGTTGCTTTCCATAAAGGTGTATGGAGTATTTACGTAAACCACGTCTATTTCCAAACCAAACTTTTTTATCAGTTCCAGGATATCCAGGAAACTCTCTTTGGAATCTTCCTGGAAATCGGAAGCAATACCAATCTTTTTCAGGGGAGCAGGACGGTCTGTTTGCTTAACCGATAAGACGGGAACAGGGGAGTGTTTTAAAACCCGCTGGGTATTGCTGCCCATAAATTTTCCCATTCCTTTCTCGCCGTGAGTTCCCATTACCACAAGGCAGTATTTTTCCTTGCTGATATAATTCTGGATCTCTTCAACTCCCTGGTTGAATAAAAGTAGAGAATTTGCTTCAACCCCAAGCTTTTCAGCCCGGCGTTCAAGCTTTAGCAAAGCGTCCTTGGCATCGCCAATAGCTGTCTTGGTTTCAGGGTAAAGTGTTTCTTTTTCAAGGGAAAGCTTACTCCAGTCTACCGGAGTATTTATAAGATGCAAAAAGCTAACTTCAGAATTAAGCTTTTTGGCAAGCTCTAAACCAATATTGGAAGCATGATTGGCACAATCAGAAAAGTCGGTGGGTATTAGAACACGTTTCATAAGTTTGAATTTTTATATTAAACCAATCGGTGAACATAGATAAAGTTAAGACGTGAATAGTATTTTTTAAATGATTTAAATCATTTTTGAATTTTCGGTTCAGGCATTGTTATTTTGCCTATCCTCTGAACACACAAATTTTACAGCTTTATGGAAACAGATAATCTGGAACAGGGTTTTTTTGGGATAGGTATTCAAAATGGCAAGACCCCGGAAAATCTTGGCGTGCTTTGGCGATCTGCCCAGAATATGGGTGCAAGTTTTATTTTCACAATAGGAAACCGCTACGAAAAACAAGCTTGCGACACGCATAAAGCAGTAGGAGCTATGCCCTATTTTCACTATGAAAATTTTAAAGATTTTTATGCGCATTTGCCTAAAGCTGCGATGCTGGTAGGTGTAGAATTAACCGAAACAGCCGTGCCACTCGAGAGTTTTAAGCATCCACGCCGCTGTGTTTATCTTCTTGGTGCCGAAGACCACGGACTTTCCAATCAGGCCATTGAGAAAGCTCATCACCTGGTGAAATTCAAATCTAAACTCAGCCTGAATGTTTCGGTAGCAGGTAGCATTGTAATGTATGACCGGGGAATGAAGCCCGAATTTTCTACTTGAGCCCAAAAGTCTTTTCTTCGGTTAAAATTGGATATTTTAAGGCATTCATTAAATTAGCGTGAATTAAAAACTAAACTAAAAAGAATGAAGATATTTTCAAGACTGATGTTGTCTTTTGCGGTCGCCGGAATGTTCGGTGTGACTGTGACGGCACAGGAGGTTGTGGAAAACAACCAGGCCGATTTTGACGAATTTATGGACCGAAGCGGGAATAAATACCGCTCGGCTACCGGAAAACCCGGTCCCGATTACTGGCAAAATGAAGCCGATTATGATATTGAAGCTACCCTTGATGACCAGGAACATACTATCACCGGTAAAATCACCCTTACCTACACCAATAACAGCCCCGAAGCTCTGGATTTTATCTGGATGCATCTTGAGCAGAATCGTTTCACCGAAGATTCCCGTGGTACTTTAACCACTCCAATCCAGGGAAATCGGTATGATGGCGATATCGAAGGAGGCTATACTATTTCTAATCTTGAAGCCAGGGTGAAGAGAAGTAGTTCTAATGAATATCTTATCAACGATACCAGAATGCAGGTTTTCTTTGATAAACCAATCCCGGCAAAAGGAGGGAAAGCAACAGTTTCGATGGACTTTACATATAAAATTCCCGTTGAAGGGATGGATCGTATGGGCCGCCTGGATGTAGAAGACGGGACCATATATGCCCTGGCGCAGTGGTTTCCGCGTGCTGCCGTCCTGGATGATGTTGAAGGCTGGAATATAGAACCTTACCTTGGCGCCGGAGAGTTTTATCTGGACTATGGGGATTACGATTATAAAATAACCGCCCCTGCCAGCCATATTGTGGTTGGATCAGGAACTTTGCAGAACCCGCGACAGGTGCTTTCAGGTAAAGTAAAGGAAAGATGGGATCAGGCAGCAAAAAGTGATACTACCGTTTACCTTATAAAACCTGAAGAGGTTACCGATATGTCTTTAAGAGCAAAACAGGAAGGCACGCTTACCTGGCACTATAAGATGGAGAACGCTCGTGATGTAGCTTTTGGTTCGTCTAAAGCCTTTATCTGGGATGCAGCAAGGATCAATCTGGCAGACGGAAAAACTGCACTGGCACAATCGGCTTACCCTAAAGAAAGTGATGGAGAAGACGCCTGGGGCCGTTCTACCGAATATTCTAAAGCTTCGGTAGAGCATTATTCTGAAAAGTGGTTTGATTACCCTTATGGCGGTGCTGTAAATGTTGCCGCAGATATCGGCGGGATGGAATATCCCGGCCTGAATTTTTGTAGCTATAAAAGCGAAGGTGCATCGCTATGGGGTGTAACCGATCATGAATTTGGACACAACTGGTTCCCCATGATCGTTGGATCCAACGAGAGACGCTATGCCTGGATGGACGAAGGTTTTAATACTTTTATCAATCATTACAGTAGCCTGGAGTTTAATGACGGGGAATATCCTTCCAGACTTAACCAAACCAGAAACATGATCGGTTGGTTCACCAGCGAAGAAAGGGAAGGTATAGATACTTATCCTGATGTTACCAACCTTAGAAATCTTGGAATGACGGCTTATTACAAACCGGCCATAGGTTTGTTACTGCTTCGGGAATATATTATTGGAGAAGAGCGTTTTGATAATGCTTTTAAATCATACATAGAATCCTGGGCTTACAAACATCCCCAACCGGCCGATTTTTTTAATCATATGGAAAATGTTACCGGTGAAAACCTTTCCTGGTTCTTTAAAGGCTGGTTCTACGGAACCGGAAATATAGACATTGCCGTAACCGGAGTTCAGGAATTTCAGGGCAATTACGTGGTGAGCCTGGAGAACCGTGGGGAGATCCCAATGCCGGTGGTGATGGAAATAACCTATGAGGATGATTCTTCCGAAACCCTTAAGCTTCCAGTGGAGATCTGGCAGCGTGGTGATTCCTGGAATTACCTTCACAGAACCGATAAAAACGTGAAAAGCGTGGAACTAGATCCTGAAAAATTATTACCAGACGTTAACTTTTCTAATGATGTCTGGCCACAGTCTATATACAGGGATTAAGTCATCTAAATAAAATTATGTTAAGGCTGCCTGGTTTTCGGGCAGCCTTTTTTTGTTTATGGTTTTCCATCAGAATTAATAAGTAAATCCCGATATTTATGCTGAAAATTTTCAGGAATGGATAATACAGAAATAATTGAAAAAATAAAGGAAGAGATCGCCAGGACCGAAGACCAGGTTATCAAATACAGGGACCTTACCAAGCCTATTTCCCCGGAAAATGCTATTGGTCGCGTGTCCAGAATGGATGCCATTAATAATAAAAGCGTGAATGAAGCTGCCCTTCGACAGACCGAACAAAAACTTACGGATTTGAAGAGGGTTCTGGATAAAGCCGGGAGCAAAGAATTTGGTATCTGTGTGAAATGTAAGAATCCTATCCCTATTGGCCGAATTATGATAAGACCAGAAAGCCTGTTCTGCGTGAATTGCGCAAGTTAATTTTGAAATCAAACGCCATGGGTGTAACATTTCCTCTTTAATTCCGTCTTCTAAAGAAAACCTAATGCGCTCAGTATCATTTTTCTTCTTTTTCTTATTTGTTGCGATTTCTCCAACCATCGCGCAGGAATATGCTGCCCGACTACTGGATGAGAAAACCCGGGAAGCCATTCCTTTTGCCACGATTCAATACGCCGCGAATAAAGGGGTGATCACCAACGATGAAGGGAAATTTGGTTTTTGCGCCAACTTGAAGGAAGATGATTTGATTAAGATCTCTTCTCTGGGTTACGAGCCTATGGAGATTTCAGCGCTGAATTTCAGGGATTCTCTCATTTTTATGAAGCCACAGAGTATAGAACTCGATAATGTTTTTCTTAGTAACAAAAACCTGTCGGTTGATGAGATCCTGGATAGAATAAAGGAAAATATCAGTAAAAATTACGATCTCGGTTATTCTCAAAAAAGATTTTTTTTCAGGGAGTCACAGCTTAGCAATGTCAGAAGATTTGATCTCAAGGTTGAAGAAAGCACAATTCCCGAGCTCAACCAGGAGCTGATGAATAAAGTCACCGCAAGTATTCCCAGGCAAAGCGATTCTTATAAAGAAATGTTGGGTGACTTTTACGGGAACTACGATTCACAGAAAATTCAGTTGATCAAAGCCGCTGATCTTCACAACCCGCAAAACCTAGCAGATCTTAAGGAGTTAAACGGAAAACTAGAGCAAATTTTTCAGGAGAATATAAAGAGCAATTCTTTCCTAAAGATCAAATCGGGTATAGTAGGGGTGAAGGTTGATGCCGATGAGTTTGCTGAAGATATGCAGGAGGAAAAGCCTGATGCTGAAAAAACTCCGGAGGAACTGAAGAAAGAAAAGCTTCAGAAACAAAAGAGTCTGGGAACTTTTGCGACTTCAAAAATAAAAACCCTGCATCAAAATATGTTCTGGAAAGAGGATATCCAGCTTGATATATTCGAAAAATCCAGGAAATATAATTTCAGGGTAGACGGATATTCCCAGATTGAGGATGCCGTGGTTTATGTAATTTCCTTTTCACCCAAACGCAACGCCGATTTTAGAGGAAAAATGTTTGTGAACACTGAAGATTTTGGAGTTTACAGGATCGATTATGAAAATGTGAAACCCTTGAAGAAATTCCGTCTTTTTGGAATAAGTACGCTGGAAGATGTTTTTCGCGGGAAAATGATCTTTTCTAAGAATGAGAGTGGGAAATATCAAACCAAATATCTGGAGCTCGAGCAAGGTGAAAGTGTGGGTATCGAACGACCTCTGAAAGTTATAGAAAAGAATAAATTCGTAAAAGGCAGGAGGAAACAAAATGAACTTGATCTCGATATAAAAATTAATGTTGGATCCTTAAAAAAATATCAGTTGGTGGTTTATGAAGATAGTTTTTTGACGGGTAAAGACTTTGAAACTTTAAAAACTTCTGATTCTTTTGACTTTGAAACCTTTAAAACCTATAATTCGGCTTTCTGGGATGGTTATAATATTATTGAACCCAATGCAGCGATAAAGGCTTTTACCGCGGTAGAATAGGATGACAAAAAAATCCCGGCAGCTAGCCGGGATTTTAAATTAGATTTAGGATTTCTCTTCCCTGAACAGGTTTTTTTCCTTGATCATTTTGGCGGTTTTTTCGGGGATCATCTTTTCCCATCCTTCCTGGTCTTCTACTATCATTTGATGTACCTGTCGGGAATGAATGTCTAATACTTTAGGTTCATAATCTGTTATGTCTACCACCCTGTTATTATCTAAAAAGAATTTATAGAGTTCCTTAATCCGTGGGTGAACCTTCAGGTTTTTGCTGGTAGTAATTTCCCCGGTCTCCGGATTTTTAAGCGGATATAGATAGATCTTCAGGTTCTTGAAGAACAGTTTTCCGAAAGCTTCCAGAATTCCACCACTTAAATGCCGATAGTATTTTTCATCGAAAATGTCTATCAGCGTGTTAACACCCATCGCCAGCCCCATCTGTTCCTTGGTGTGCTGGGAGAAATATTCTACTACTTTATAATATTCCTGAAAATTTGAGATCATCACGTTATGGCCAAGGCCGCAGAGCAGGTCAGCACGGTCCAGGAAATCTTTTTCGTCTATTTCCCCTTCAGACTTCAGGTTGGATAGCGTTATCTCGAAAATCACTACTGTTTTCTCAGGGTCAACCCTCTTTTCTTTTTTAAACAAATCCAGAGAATTCTCGTACATATTCATATTCACATTAGTCACCGGTCGGAAACTTCCGCGAAGTGTTAGGATATTCTTCTTGTACAGGACATTGGCAGGAAGGATATTATTTCCTTCGGTGTTGAACATTACGGCTTCTGTGATTCCGTTTTTAACCAATTGAAGACTCATCAGGCGGTTGTCTACCTCCTTGAAAACAGGCCCTGTAAAATTTATGCTATCAATCTCAATTTTATCGGTATCCAGGTGATCCAGAAGATGTTTAAGCAATTTTTTAGGATCGTCAAACTGATAAAAGGCTCCGTAAATAAGATTAACTCCAAGAATTCCCAGACTTATTTGCTGGTGAACTGCGCTATTTTCATGAAACTGGACGTGCAGGATAATATTGCTGTATTCCTCCCTGGGTTTGGTTTGAAATCTTATGCCCAACCAGCCGTGTCCTTTGTATTTTTTGGCCCAGTCTATTGTCGCTACGGTATTGGCATAGCTGAAAAATAATTTGTCTGGATGTTTTTCCCTGGATATTCGCTCTTCAATCAGCTTGCTTTCATAATCAATCATGCTTTTTAAGCGGACTTCACTTACATATCTTCCTGTTGATTCTAAACCATATATCGCATCACTGAAATCCTTATCATAAGCACTTATGGTTTTGGCAATGGTACCGGAGGCATTCCCGGCCCGGAAAAAATTTCTCACCGTTTCCTGGCCAGCGCCAATTTCGGCAAAGGTGCCGTATATGTTTTTGTTTAGATTTATTCTTAAGGTCTTATTCTCTACTGAAATAATGTTCTCGAATTCCAGGTCTCCCTCATCAATAACAGACATATTCTTAGAATTTTATAGTTGCCCTATAAATTTACTAAACTTAAACCTTATCTACTACAACTTTATAGGTTGGATCTTCCAGGATGTTAACTTCAATGATGGCATCGGCTTTATTTAAGAGTGCCCTGCAGTCACTGCTTAAATGTCTTAAATGAAGTTTCTTTCCTTGTTTGTGGTATCTTTCAGTTAGTTTGTTAACCGCTTCAATTCCACTCATATCTACGATACGGCTTTCAGAAAAGTCTATCACGACTTCTTCAGGGTCATTTAAAACATCAAATTTATCATTAAATGCCTGAACAGATCCGAAGAAGAGAGGTCCGTAGATCTCGTAATGTTTAACACCTTCTTCGTCTACTCTTTTTCTGGCTCTAATTCGTTTGGCGTTATCCCAGGCAAAAACAAGCGCTGAAATAATTACGCCAATTAGTACCGCAAGAGCGAGGTTATGAAGCACCACAGTTACTCCGGTAACAAGCACCATAACTAAAATATCAGATTTAGGCATTCTTCTGAAGGTTCTTAAACTGGCCCACTCAAATGTACCAACGGCAACCATGATCATAAGTCCGGTAAGGGCCGCCATAGGTAGAAGTTCAATCACACTTGAACCAAACATGATAAAGATAAGCAAACTCACTGCAGCAACAATTCCCGACAATCGGGCTCGTGCTCCTGAGGATACGTTAATAAGACTCTGCCCTAACATGGCACAACCTCCCATTCCGGAAAAGAAACCGGATAGAATATTGGCACCGCCCTGGGCTACACATTCCTTGTTACCGCTTCCACGAGTTTCGGTGATCTCATCTATAATATTAAGCGTAAGCAGACTCTCTATCAAGCCTACTCCCGCCATGATCGCGGCGTAAGGGAAGATCAGCATGATAGTGTCCAGGTTGAAGGGTACCATTGGGATATGAAAGGGTGGAAATCCACCTTTAATTGAGGCGATATCTCCAACGGTCCTGGTGTCTATACCCAAAGAAGCAACTATCCCAAATACTACAAGGATAGCTACTAATGTGGCCGGAACCACCTTGGTTAATTTTGGTAATAGCCAGATGATTAAAATAGCGGTTAGTACGAGTCCAAGATAAGTGTAAAGGGGCGTGCCGGTCATCCATTCCAGTTCGCCTGCCGCATTTGGAGTTTTAAACTGGTCAAGCTGAGACATGAAAATTATAATGGCCAGTCCATTAACGAATCCGAAAATAACCGAATGCGGTACCAGTCTGATGAGTTTTCCCAGGCGTAGTACTCCTGCAAGCACCTGGATCAATCCTGCCAGAACTACCGTGGCAAAAACATATTCGGGTCCGTGAGATATAGCCAATGCTACAATAACAACTGCTACCGCACCCGTTGCTCCGGAAATCATCCCGGGACGCCCTCCAAAAATCGAGGTGATTAGGCCCATAACAAAGGCCGCATATAAACCGGTTAGTGGCGATAATCCGGCGATAAGCGCGAAGGCTACCGCTTCAGGAATTAAGGCCAGGGCAACGGTTAATCCGGCCAGGACTTCTGTTTTGTAATCTACTTTTTGTGAAAAATCAAAAAGGTTGAAAATCTTTTTCATCAGAATAAAAATTTAGTATATGGTGATTGGCGAAATTTTATCGCGGAATAAAGGCAAACGGGAGTGCATAGGCCTGTTTAGGGCGGAGTAATCAAGGATGATTGTATGTTTCTTCCGTGTTTCATAAGAGCCGGCAAAATTAATCAATTATTCTTAAGCCAAAAGCTCAAGTCCAATTATCTTCCATTTTTTGTTATTCTCTTAATTTGTAGCGGGTTAAATTGTGAATTCGATAAACTTTTAAAAAACGATTTTCAAATTTGATAGACCTGGGATAAAGCTTAAAATTTGGAATATCCTGAACTTCAATAACTTAAATTTAACTGATTTTCAGGATATTTTAAAAATTTAAAGTCATTTCTAGGACTGCATTTGCCACAAGTCTTGCTATTTTTGCAGAATAAATACTTTTGAAGATGGCACATAAGGCAGGTTTTGTAAATATTATAGGAAATCCCAACGTGGGAAAATCAACTTTGATGAACGCTTTTGTGGGTGAGAAACTATCCATAATCACCTCCAAGGCACAAACCACGCGGCATCGAATTCTTGGAATCGTTAATGGAGATGATTTCCAGATGATCCTTAGCGATACTCCGGGGATTATAAAACCCGCCTACCAGCTTCAGGAATCGATGATGAGTTTTGTGAAATCGGCCTTTGAAGATGCCGATGTTTTGATATATATGGTAGAAATTGGTGAGCAGGAACTTAAAGATGAAGCTTTTTTCGACCAGATTATCCAGGCTAAAATCCCTGTTTTATTGCTACTTAATAAGATCGATAAATCCAATCAGGAGGAACTGGAATCCCAGGTAGCTTTATGGACCGAAAAAGTACCCAATGCTGAAATATTCCCAATCTCTGCCCTTGAAGGTTTTAATGTAGCTGAAGTCTTCAACCGTATTGTTGAGCTCTTACCCGAAGCTCCGCCATTTTATCCAAAAGACACCCTTACCGATAAACCCGAACGCTTTTTTGTAAATGAGATCATCCGCGAGAAGATCCTGATGCATTATAAAAAAGAAATTCCATATTCTGTTGAGATCGATACCCAGGAATTTTTCGAGGAAGAAAAGATCATCAGAATGCGCAGCGTGATAATGGTTGAACGCGATACTCAAAAAGGAATTATCATTGGCCATAAAGGTGCGGCTTTGAAAAGAGTAGGCGTGGAGGCGAGAAAAGACCTTGAGAAATTCTTCGGAAAACAAGTGCATCTTGAGCTATACGTGAAAGTGAACAAAAACTGGCGTAGCGACCAAAGACAACTTAAGCGCTTCGGTTATAATGATTAGATAAATTGAAGGCCTCGTATTGGACCTTTTTCAGACTTAAAAATATGCGGATTAGACTTTTCGGCTAAACCCGATTTTTTACACTAATTTTGCATTTTAATAAAAGAAAAAGTTATGGGCAGTATTGTTGCTATCGTGGGAAGGCCAAATGTAGGGAAATCAACCTTTTTCAACCGTCTCATTCAACGTCGTGAGGCTATCGTTGACTCGGTTAGCGGGGTGACCCGGGACCGTAATTATGGAAAATCTGACTGGAATGGTCGGACTTTTTCCCTTATTGATACCGGTGGATATATAAAAGGTAGCGACGATGTTTTTGAGGCCGAGATCGATAAGCAGGTAGAACTGGCCATTGATGAAGCCGATGCCATTATCTTTATGGTAGACGTTGAAACCGGAGTAACTCCCATGGATGAAGACGTTGCCACCCTTCTCAGAAAAGTTGAAAAACCCATATTTCTTGCAGTTAACAAGGTGGATAACAATAAACGACTGGAAAACGCTGTGGAATTCTATTCCCTTGGACTTGGCGAATATTTTCCAATTGCCAGTACCAATGGCAGTGGCACAGGAGATCTTCTGGATGCCGTTATAGAAGCGCTGCCGGAACAGGAAGCTGAAGAAGAATCTGAACTTCCACGTTTTGCAGTGGTGGGCCGTCCTAACGCCGGAAAGTCTTCTTTTATCAATGCCCTTATTGGGGAAGATCGGTATATCGTTACCGATATCGCCGGGACTACCCGCGATTCCATGGACACCAAATATAACCGGTTCGGATTTGAATTCAACCTGGTAGATACCGCCGGAATTCGCCGAAAATCAAAGGTTAAAGAAAATCTTGAATTCTATTCGGTGATGCGCTCTGTACGTGCCATCGAAAATAGCGATGTTTGTTTGATCGTTCTCGATGCTACCCGAGGCTTCGATGGCCAGGTTCAGAATATTTTCTGGCTTGCTGAAAGAAACCGAAAGGGGATCGTGATCCTGGTAAATAAATGGGACCTGGTAGAAGATAAAGAAACCAATACCATGAAGAATTTTGAGGCTGAGATTAGAAGGGAGATCGAACCTTTTACCGATGTGCCTATCGTTTTCATCTCTGTACTTACCAAGCAGCGAATTTTTAAGGCTATTGAAACCGCAGTGAAGGTTTTTGAGAATAGAAGTAAAAAAATAAAGACCCGCGAGCTTAACGATGTGATGCTGCCTATTCTGGAACACACTCCACCGCCGGCCTATAAAGGGAAGTATGTGAAGATTAAATTCTGTACGCAATTGCCCACCCCACAACCACAGTTCGCCTTTTTCTGTAATCTGCCCCAGTATGTCCGGGAACCTTACCGAAGGTTCGTTGAAAACAAACTGCGGGAAAACTTTGATTTCAACGGGGTTCCTGTAGCCGTGTATTTTAGGAAAAAATAAGACAGGTTAAACTTTGTAACATTTGAGGAGTCTAACAACCAACATTGTTAGAGAGTGCATGTAATTGCCTCAATTCATTTATCAATTTTAACGACCACCCTTAATGCGAATTTTCCTTTCCCTGGCCTTTTTGTTTTTAGCCGGGACCTTAACTGCACAAAATTTTGAAATCACAGGCAAAGTGTTGGATCCCGATGGGAATCCGCTCGAATCGGCCACTGTTTATGTTGAAAAGGCTTCAGATAGTAGCCTGGTAACTTATTCTATTTCGGAAAGAGACGGGAAATTTCACCTATCAGGAACCACTGAAGCTAAAAAAGTGAATTTCCGGATTTCCTATGCGGGATTTCAAACCTATAACCGCAGCCTGGAAATTGAGAAAAGCCTGGAACTTGGGGATATCACCATGAAAATGCAGGATAATACCCTCGATGAAATTCTTGTGCAGGGAACAAGCGCTCCTATTTCGGTAAAGAAAGATACCCTCGAGTTTAATGCTGACTCATTTTCTACCCAACCAAATGCGAATCTTGAAGAGCTCATGAAAAGGCTTCCGGGGGTTGAGATAGATTCTAACGGAGATATCACTGTAAACGGGAAACCGGTCTCAAGAGTGATGGTGAACGGGGAAGAATTCTTTGGAGACGATCACCGTATCGCCACAAAAAATCTTCCGAAGGATATCATAGATAAAATTCAGGTAACCGATACTAAAACAAGATCTGAGGAATTTACCGGGAAACCCGGAGATCCCGAAAATAAAACCGTAAACATCACTATAAAAGAAGATAAAAACCAGGGATATTTTGCAAGAGCTACGGTAGGTGGTGGTACAGATGACCGCTATGAAATGAGTGCCATTGCTAACTATTTTAGAGATGACCTTCGAATTAGTGCCCTTGGGAGTTCAAACAATATAAACAGTTCCGGATTTAGTTATGATGAGGTTTTTGGGATGATGGGTCGTAGCGCCGGAAGAGCTGTATTTGGAGGCGGCGCAGGAGGAATTACCAAGGCAGAAACCGGAGGTGGAAATTTTGTAAATAAATGGGAAGATAGAATAAGATTAAGCGGCGATTATTTCTTTGGAAGAAACGATACGGAAAGAAGGACCCTGGTTTCAAGGGAAAACATTTTACCTGACTCCCTGTATTATTCAAATTCTGAAGATAGAAGCAACCTCCTTAACGACAGCCACCGGGCAAATGTTAACTTCGAAGTCGAGTTTGATAGCCTTACTCGCCTCTCAATCCGGCCACGATATAACGCCAATTTCGGGAAATCAACACGCAACAGAGTTGAAGAATCACTGGATGAGAACGGAAATCTTATCAATAACACTGAAGTATTCAATAATGAAGATTTGGAACGCCAGAGTTTTAATAACGATTTAGATTTCATAAAACGTTTTGGAAGCAGGGGTGCTTATTTACAACTTGAATTTTCCAATGACCACAACAGGCAACGAAATGATAACATTTTCTATTCAGAAAGCTTATTTGCTGAAGATGGGGAGGAAATCACTGAAATTCAGGATCAGTATATAGATGAAGACGAAAAGGAAGATAGTTATTCTTTTGAAGTAAGTAAACGCAGTGTGCTTGCCGATCAGTTTTTTCTGGATGTTTCTTACGATATGGAATATTCAAATTCTACGAATAAAAGATATGTCTATGAAGCCGAAAATGGCAATGATGATTACAACCGGTTAAATGAAATATTAAGTAACGATTTTCAGGTAACCAGCCTCAGGCATATTCCTAATGTTGGTTTAAATTATGAAGGTGATATCTGGAGGATCAATACCGATTTTGGGCTTTTGCATACCAGCCTTGAAAATGAGAATTTCCTTGAAGATGCAGCCTTTGATAATACCTACAATAATCTCTTCATGAGAGCCAGGGTTCGTTATGAGGTGGAAAGATCAAAAAGTATTACGTTTAGTTATGATACGAATGTAGATATTCCTTCCATTAATCAATTGCAACCGGTTATAGACCGAACAAATCCTTTGAATATCCGAATTGGAAATCCAGAGCTGGATCCGGCTTACCGGCAAAGTTTTAGACTTAATTACCGAAATTTCGACTTTTCTACCAGGAGTGGGATTTTTAGTTCTTTGAATGTAAACTTTACCGATAATACCGTGGTGCCCTATACCACTATAGAAGATTTTGTTAGAACTACCACTTACACCAATGTTGACGGTGTAATGAGCGCTAATGCCCGGGTATTCCTTAATAAACAGATCAAAAACGATAAAAGGGAATTCCGTATTGGGGGTGGAGTAAATGCATCTTACAATAAAAATGTTGGTTTTACCAATACTGTAAAATATAATGCAGAGCGTTACAGCGTTTCATCAAACCTTCGATTTACTTATGCTATAGATGAACTCTTTGATATTAATCCTGGTTATCAGTTAACTTATAATAATACCACCTACGACATTAATCCGGCCAGAAATGAAGATTTCTTTAATCATCGTATTGGATTGGAAGTAACTACCTATTGGCCCGAGAACGTGGTTTTTGGAAATGATATTTCTTACAATTATTTCGGAATTGCTACTCCAGGTTTTGATAATACTTCTTTACTGTGGAATACCAGTCTTGGTTACCAGTTTCTTGATGACGATGCTACCATAAAGATAAAGGTATACGATATGCTCAACCAAAATATTGATACCCGCCGAACCATTGGGGATGACTTTATTCAGGATACCAGCAATCTTATTTTAAGGCGTTATGCCATGCTGAGTTTTACCTATAAACTGGATAAATTTGGTGGCGGCGGCGGGCCACAGGGGAGAGGCCGTAGGAGATAGGTCGATTTTTCCAGGTAGGTGTGGTGTTTCTTTCAAAAGATATACTAACAGTCTTTTGAAGGAAATAAATCTTTTTCATTCCAGGAATTTGATATCTTTAGTTTCTATGGAGAAATTCAACAAAAAAATTACCACCGGCATTTTTATAACTCTATTGATGATTTCCAGCTTTGCGCTGTTAGTATTTCATCCTAATTATTTTCTGCTTGTATTCGCCGGAATATTTCTTTCTGTATTGTTGAATTATAGTTCCAGCTGGATTGTAAGAAATACCGGGATGAAATATTGGCTAGCTTTGCTACTGGTTATTCTGTTTTCCGTAGGTATTCTTTATCTAATGATAATTCTAATCGGGCCTTCCATAGCTTCCCAGGTGCGGGAAATGTCCGATACCTTGCCTAAATCCCTTAACAACTTAAAGGAAGAGATCACCGGTACCAAGGTGGGGAAGGAATTATTTGATGAACTTCCTACTGAAATGGACGAATTAATGAATAACAGGGAAGAAATTTTTTCAAGAATAGTGGGTTCTTTCTCGTCAACTATTGGTGCAATAGCTAATTTTTTTATAATAATTATTACAGGGATCTTTCTTGCATCCACTCCACATATTTACACACAAGGGTTTGTTCGCCTTTTTTCGGTAGATTTTCGTCCACGCCTGCGGGAAGTCATGAATAAAGTCCAATCTACATTAAGTTTGTGGATGATGGCCAAACTCATTTCTATGTTGGTTGTAGGTATTTTAACAGCTATCGGATTGGAAATTCTGGGAATGCCCCTTCCTTATGCATTAGCTTTAATTGCTGCTCTTTTTTCTTTTATTCCGAATATTGGCCCTTATTTAGCTCTTGCTCCTGCTGTTTTGATTGCGTTAATGGAGGGGGGAAATATGTTTATTTATGTACTCATCCTGTATTTTGGTATACAAATAGTAGAAAGTTACCTGATAACTCCCCTGATTGAGAAGAAAATGGTACATCTTCCACCGGCACTTACACTTTTCTGGATGGTATTGCTGGGGATTCTTACCGGTATTCTCGGTTTAATACTGGCAACACCAATTCTTGCTGCACTCGTTGTAATTATTAATGAATTGTACGTAAAAGATAATTTAGAGGCGGGATATGAGCTCCAGGTTGAACAAGAGAATAAATCAGAAACAAAAAAGCCTGAGGAGCAGGAGGAAGAAAAATAATATTTTCGTTATGACGATGGTTTAAGAATGTTGTCAACTGATGTGACGCCTACCAGCTTCCCCCGGCACCACCACCGCCAAAGCCACCGCCGCCAAAACCTCCCCCGAAGCCACCGCCGCCGCCTCCAAAGCCACCGCCTGAACTGCCGCCTCCAAAAGAGCCGCGTCCAAGGGAGCTTAAGATAATTGCATCCAGTAGCGTGCCTCCGGTACTTCTTCGACCACCATTGCGGCCGCCTTTATTTTTGTTGCTTAACGAAACTATAATGACTAAAAAGATAATTCCGAGGATGAGTAACTGTATAGGGATGCCTTCAGATTTCCCTTTGGTTTCAGGTGCGCCCTGAAAAGTACCTTCCAGCACCTGGAAGATCGCTGTGGTTCCTTTATCAAGACCACCGTAATAATTATTCTGCCTGAATTCAGGAAGGATGATCTGCTCAATAATTTGTTTGGTCCTGGCATCAGTGAGGTATTCCTCCAGGCCATAGCCGGTGGTGATCCAGATCTTTCTGTCGTTTTCAGCCATTAAGATCAAAAGCCCGTTATCTTCTTTTGATTGTCCTATTCCCCATTCCTCAGCCCAGTGAGCGGCATAGGTGCCTTCATATTCTCCCTGTAAAGATTCAATAGTAACTACCACGATCTGGGTAGAAGTGGTATCTGCGTAATTTATAAGCTTTTGCTCAAGATTTTGTTCTTCCGCGCTGCTTAAAACATCGGCTTCATCATAAACACTGGTTTGCATCGAAGGTCTTGGGGGAATGTCCCTTTGACCATACCCGGAGAATACCAGGGCCAGTGAAAAAAGTAAAGTGAATATAGACTTGAATTGGGCTTGTAGCATTTATTCTTTTGAAATGGTATTGGAGAGTTCGTTAGTGTTGTCGGGCGACCAGGGGAAGTGTTCTTCCAGCTGTTTTCCGGCTTTAAGGATCCCGTCTACCAAACCTTGTTTGAACTTTCCTTCTTTAAACTGATTTACAATGGCATCTTTGGTGCTTTCCCAAAAATCAGGGGGAACCACATCGTTTATTCCACGGTCTCCATAGATAACAAATTTATGGTCCTCCACGGCTACATAGATAAGCACTCCGTTTTCCTCTTTGGTGTTATCCATTTTCAGTTGGTGAAAGACCTCCATGGCCCGCTCAAAGATATCTTTCTCTCCGCATGATTTTTCAAGATGAACTCTTATCTCCCCGGAAGTGTGACCCTCGGCGGTTCTAATAGCTTCAACAATCTCTTCTTCTTCCTTTTTGCTTAAGAAATCTTCTACCTTGCTCATTGTTTAAAAATCAAATTCAACATCTGGAACGTCCTCTGCTCCTGCATCTGCCTGGAAACGTTCTATCCTCTCAAAACCGAACATCCCCGCAAAAATATTATTCGGGAACACTCTGATATAAGTATTGTAATCGGCAACGGCTTCATTATACCTGTCCCGGGCAACATTGATCCTGTTCTCTGTTCCTTCCAACTGCGATTGTAATTGAAGGAAATTTTGGTTAGCCTTGATATCTGGATAACGCTCTACAGTTACCAGTAATCTCGATAAGGCCGAGCTTACTCCGCTCTGGGCTTGCTGAAATTGCTGGATCTGATCTGCACTAAGATTATCGGCATCTACATTGACAGAAGTGGCTCGGGAACGGGCCTCGATAACATCGGTAAGCGTTCCTCTTTCAAAATCGGCTGCACCTTCTACAGTTTGTACCAGGTTTCCAATTAGATCATTCCGGCGTTGGTAGGAGCTCTCTACATTGGCCCAGGCCATTTTGGCGTTTTCTTCTTTTTGTACAGCGGTGTTATTAACGCCCGCAGTAAAACTGTAGATTACAAAAACTACAATGGCAATAATAATTGCCGGGATAAGCCACTTTTTCATATTTACAATTGATTTTTAAGGTCGGTTAGTCTTGCTTTAATGCCTTCTAACTTACGAATTATTTCAAAGTTGTTGAGGGTTTTCTGTCTTTCTTCCTTCAAATGAATCTTTGCTCCCTCCAGGGTAAACCCTCTTTCTTTTACAAGGTGATAAATAAACTCCAGGTTTTTGATGTCTTCAGGAGTGAATTTCCGGTTCCCCTTGGCATTTTTCTTCGGTTTAATAACATCGAATTCCTTCTCCCAAAAACGGATAAGGGAAGTATTGACATTAAAGGCGGTTGCTACTTCACCAATACTGTAATATCTTTTATCGGGTAGGTTAAGATGCATTAATCCAGAGATTGGTTTTCCAATTGGGCCTTCTTCAAAACCTCGTCAAATTCTTCGGGGGAAAGATGGCCGTAATAGAAATTAATAGGATTTATTCTTCGGTCGTCTTTAAAGATCTCGTAATGGAGATGCGGCGCCTGCGATCTACCGGTACTACCTACATAGCCAATAATATCTCCGCGCATTACACGCTGCCCAACTCTTACATTATATTTATGAAGGTGGGCATACAAACTCGTGTACCCGTAGCCATGATCTATTCTAATATGATTTCCGTAACCAGTTGATCTGTTATCTGCCCGTGCTATCCTTCCATCTCCTGTCGCATAAATAGGGGTTCCCCGGGGAGCGGTAAAATCCATCCCGTAATGGAATTTTCTCACTTTGGTAAAAGGATCTGTTCTCCATCCATAACCCGAAGCGATCCTGCTGAGGTCTTCGTTCTTTACAGGTTGAATGGCAGGTACAGCAGATAATAATTCCTCTTTTTCCCTGGCCAGCTCGGCGATCTCATCTAAAGATTTAGACTGAACCACGATCTGTTTGGTAAGGATATCCATTCGCTTGTTGGTCTCTACGATCAATTTTGAGTTATCAAAACCTTCCAGGTCCCGGTACCGGTTTATACCGCCAAATCCTGCCCGGCGCTGTTCTTCGGGAATAGGATTGGCCTCGAAATACATTCTGTAAATATTGTTATCGCGGTCTTCTACATTGGCCAGTACATCCTGGATCTGGTCCATTTTTCTGTTCAGTAGTCCATACTGCAACTGCATATTATGAAGTTCCCGTTTTAATGCTTTTTCTTTAGGAGTTTCTATTTGTGGAATATTGAGATAAGCCACTAGAAGAAGAAATCCTGCCAGAAAAGTACCTAAAATACTAAGGAATATAATGCCTATGCGCCTGCCTTTGCGGCGTTCGATTTTTTTATAGGAAAGCGTTTCGCTATCGTAATAATATTTAACCTTCGACATGAGTCAAATTTATGCTATTTTTGCGACCAATAAGAGCAATTACCGTGCAAACTATAAAGGCTTAACGAGCAAATATAAAAATTGTTTCGACGCCGTCACAATTTTATAAAATTTAGAATAAAACGTTTTGATGAAATCTCAGGAAATACGCAGCCAATTCTTAGAATTTTTTAAATCGAAATCCCACCAGATAGTGCCTTCGGCGCCAATGGTGATAAAAGACGATCCCACGCTTATGTTTACCAATGCAGGGATGAACCAGTTCAAGGAATATTTCCTCGGAAATTCGGTGCCAAAATATACCCGGGTTACCGATACGCAGAAATGTCTTCGCGTAAGCGGAAAACATAACGATCTCGAAGAGGTAGGGATGGATACCTATCATCATACCATGTTTGAGATGCTGGGAAATTGGAGTTTCGGCGATTACTTCAAGGAAGAAGCCATAAACTGGGCCTGGGAGCTATTGACTGAAGTTTTTAAGATCAAAAAAGAGAATCTATATATTTCGGTTTTTGAAGGTAGTGAAGAGGATGGTCTTGGCCTGGATACCGAAGCCCTGGAGATCTGGAAGAAGATCGCCCCTGAAGAGCGGATTATCTACGGAAATAAAAAGGATAATTTCTGGGAGATGGGCGACCAGGGACCTTGCGGACCTTGTTCTGAAATTCATATCGATATCCGTTCTGAAGCCGATAAGGCCAAACAACCCGGCCGTGAGCTGGTAAATGAAGATCATCCGCAGGTTGTTGAGATATGGAACCTGGTTTTCATGCAATACAACAGAAAGGCCGATGGCTCCCTGGAAGAACTTCCGGCAAAACACATCGATACCGGGATGGGCTTTGAACGTCTTTGTATGGTTCTGCAGGGAAAACAATCCAACTACGATACCGATGTTTTTACTCCACTAATCCAGGAGTTAGAAAAGATCACCAATACCACTTACGGAAAGTCTGAAAAGGCCGATATCGCCATCAGGGTGATCGCTGATCACGTTCGTGCGGTTGCATTTTCCATTGCCGATGGCCAGTTGCCTTCTAATACCGGCGCAGGTTATGTTATACGCCGAATCTTAAGAAGAGCGATTCGATACGGCTTCACTTTTCTCGACACCAAAGAACCATTTATTTTCAAGCTGGTTTCAACATTGAGCAAACAGATGGGAGATGCTTTTCCTGAACTTGTTTCACAAAAGAAGCTTATCGAAAATGTGATCAGGGAAGAAGAAAATTCTTTCCTTCGTACACTTGACCAGGGCTTGGTTCGTCTCGAAAATATTATCGCTGAAACCGAAGGAAAAAAGGTGTCAGGGAAAAAAGCCTTTGAACTATACGACACTTTCGGATTCCCCATAGATCTAACTGCGCTTATCTTAAGGGAGCGCGGTTATGACCTTGACGAAAAAGAATTCGGAGAAGAATTAAAGCAACAAAAAGACCGCTCCCGTGCCGCCACTCAAATCACTGCCGGAGACTGGCAGGAACTTAACCCGGTAGCCGATGAAGCT
Organism: Salegentibacter sp.; assembly: GCF_041642575.1. Classification (NCBI taxonomy): domain Bacteria; kingdom Pseudomonadati; phylum Bacteroidota; class Flavobacteriia; order Flavobacteriales; family Flavobacteriaceae; genus Salegentibacter; species Salegentibacter sp. Next base: position 25,067 of record NZ_JBEPWD010000014.1, read on the forward strand.
TTTATAGGTTACGATGTGTTGGAAGCCGAAGTGCAGCTGGCAAAATACCGCAAGGTAGAAACAAAGAAACAGGGTGAGGTCTATCAGCTCGTGCTAACCGAAACTCCATTCTATCCTGAAGGCGGTGGCCAGGTGGGAGATAAAGGCTACCTGGAGGAAGCCGATGGAAATAAAATATCCATCTTCGATACCAAAAAGGAAAATAACCTTATCGTTCATTTTGCTAAAAAACTACCCCGGGATCCAAAGGGGAAATTAATGGCCGTGGTAGGTAAAACCCAGCGTGAGGAAACCGCCTCAAACCATTCCGCTACTCATTTGCTTCACCAGGCCTTACGCTATGTGCTGGGAACTCATGTGGAGCAAAAGGGGTCATTGGTTAAGAGTGATTATCTGCGTTTTGATTTCTCTCATTTCAGTAAAGTGACTAAAAAGGAACTGGAGCAGATAGAGGAATTTGTGAATAAACGGATAGCCGAAAGGATCGCCCTGAATGAACAACGTAACATCACTTTTCAGGAAGCACTAGACCAGGGCGCTATTGCACTTTTTGGTGAAAAATATGGTGAGTCTGTAAGGGCTATCCAATTTGGGGATTCTATGGAGCTTTGCGGAGGGATTCACGTGAAAAATACCGGGGATATCTGGTATTTCAAGATCACCTCTGAAGCTGCAGTTGCCAGCGGAATTAGAAGGATTGAAGCTATAACGGGCAATGCAGTTCGGGAATATTTCGCCGAACAAACCCATGTGCTGGATCAGATTAAAAGCGAACTTAAAAACGCTAAAGATCCGGTGAAAGCGGTGAGCAGCCTGCAGGAAGAGAATTCAGCTTTAAAAAAACAGGTTGAAGCCTTATCAAAAGATAAAGCGAAAAACCTTAAAACCGAATTAAAGGCTGAAATTGAAGAAATAAACGGAGTAAATTTCCTCGCCAAAATGGTTGATTTAGATGCCGGTGGTCTCAAAGACCTGGCTTATCAGCTGGGAGATGAGATGGAGAACCTTTTCCTACTCTTCGGAACAGAACAGGACGGCAAAGCCCTGCTTAGCTGTTATGTCTCAAAAAACCTGGTAAAGGAAAAAGAGCTAAACGCAGGCCAGATCGTAAGAGAACTCGGGAAATTCATTCAGGGTGGTGGAGGTGGCCAGCCGTTTTTCGCTACCGCGGGAGGTAAAAATCCTGGTGGACTTAACGATGCTTTGCAGCAAGCAAAATCTTATATTAAAGAATAAAAAAGCGCTTTAATCTAAACTCTATGGAATTCAGGACCAGAATCCCGATTAAGGAAGAACAACCCAAGATCGATTACGATTCCCGGGTTTTTCTTACCGGTTCCTGTTTTGTTGAGAACATAGGCGCTAAACTAGAATATTTTAAGCTACGGCAGCTTCAGAATCCTTTTGGTATTCTATTTCACCCCAAGGCCATTGAGACCTTCCTTGGCCGCGTGCTTTCGGGCTATCATTATTCTGAAAAGGATATTTTTTTTCATAATGAACGCTGGCATTGTTTTGAAGCACATTCCGCTTTGAGCAACCCTGATAAAGAGGGTATTCTTGAAAATCTGAATCAGAGGCTTGAGGAAACCAGGAAATTCCTGAAGGAGGCCAGTCATGTTGTGATCACTCTGGGTACTGCCTGGAACTATACTTTCCTTGAAAGCGGAAATCCGGTGGCTAACTGCCATAAAATTCCGCAGCGGGAATTTAAAAAAGAATTATCTTCTGGTGAGGCAATCACTGGAAATTTGGAAAAGATTTCAGCTCAACTTGAAAGTATTAATTCTCATTCAAAACCCATTTTTACTATATCACCAATCAGGCATCTCAGGGATGGCTTTGTAGAAAATCAGCATAGTAAATCCAATCTCATCAGTGCAGTGCATTCGGTTGGGAAGGGTACTTATTTTCCATCCTACGAAATCATGATGGATGAGCTTAGGGACTACCGTTTTTATGCTGAAGATATGCTGCATCCATCACCGGTTGCAATTGACTATATATGGAAAAGATTTACAGAAACCTGGTTCACAGAGGAAGCTATACTTACGCTGGCTGAGGTGGAAAACATACAAAAAGCCCTTGCCCACAGGCCTTTTAACGAAAATTCTGACGCGCACAGGAGCTTCCTTAAAAAGTTGGAAATCCGGAAATCAAATCTTCAGAAAAGATATTCTCACATAAGATTTTAATGATTTATTAACTCTTTTGAAACTTTAAAATCATCTTAATATCTGCCGAGTGTAATTTTATTTTGTAATTTTATATGAGAATTGAATATTCAGGAGTTTAAGTTAGTTTATAGGTTAAGCTCTGGAAATATAATTCGTTTTTCTAAAATTTGTTGGGGTAGATTTTAGAAGTTTTAACTTATGGACGGGTGGGGCCGTCCATAAGTTTTTTTTTAAAACCACCTAAACTTTCAATTTTGTGCTATCCGGCGAAAATAATCCCTTCTTCCTGTTAAATAAGGCTTTATGAGAAACTTTCTTATCGGTGCTGGTTTGGTGCTTCTTATTGTATTTGGAATAAGATATTGTGAAAATCGCGATGATGAGCGTGATCGCCTCGAAGCCAATACAAACCTGCTTCAGGAACAGATAAAAAATGTAGGGAAACTGGTAGTCACTGAAGGGACTTTCTCCCAGGTTTATAGTTATAATGATTCCCGAAAATTCTACCTCGATATCTTTTCCGCCCGGAAAAAGGCTTTGATTGTGGTTAACGCAAAAGCCACGGTTGCTTACGATTTGAGCAAACTGGAGACCGAGATAGATGAAGAAAATAAGATCGTGCGTATCCTTAGTATTCCTGAAGAAGAGATCACGATCAATCCCGAAATAAAATATTACGATGTCACCCAGGATTACCTGAACCAGTTTAAGGCCGAAGATCATAATAAGATCAGAAACCGGATTGAAGCTTCCATCCGGAAAAAGGTAGATGGCTCTACGCTAAAATCCAACGCGCAAAACCGGCTGATTAGTGAGCTGCAAAAGATTTACATCCTCACCAGCACTATGGGCTGGACCCTTGAATATAAAGACCAGCGCTTTTCTAACTCTGAAGATCTGGAAGAAATAAAACTCTAAACTACTTCATTACTAGTTTTTCGTCAATAAGTTCCAAACCGCCATCTATAAGATGGCTTATATCCGGACGTCTTATCTTGACTTTTTCCAAATTTTCTAAGGCTTCCCGGGCTAAAGCTTCATCCTTTCCAGCCGCCAATTCATATATTTCTATACTTAATAACCAATCGTTGAGATGGTGTTGAGTTAAAAGATCCAGCACAGCCTGTAAGGAGAATTTGGCATTTTTTCCGTCCCTTATGTTTCTTACAGAAGCATAAAGTTCTTCCAGTTCCTGCCGTTCCGGCGTTTTCTTGCTTTTAATTGTGGTGCTTGATGGGGTATGGGTTATAAGATCGAAAGACTCGGCATCGGCTGGGCCGGCAAAAGCTGAAATTATTTCTTTTCCTACCGCCATATCGAATTTTCCCCATTCGGGCTCGAACAGAATTTCCTCTCCGTTGGTCACGGTGCAGTTTTTAAAACTTATTAGAATTATTTTGCCTTGCAGGTTTCGGGTGCCGGTGATGATTTCTCCGGAAACCTTTATTCCCCCTTCAAATTCGAGTTCTATCTCCTCTCCTTCGTAAATATCGTAAGCCCTGAGGTCTCTGGGACTCATATCCTCAATACTCAGGTTGATACCTTTGAGACTTCCTATTGGTGAGCCAAAACCGTCGGGATGATTACTTGTCCCGTGACCTACCAATTCTTTTTCTCTGTGAGATAAGGCCGTTTTTCCGGTTGTTTGGATGTAAACGGGTTTCCCTTCAAATTCAATGACCCGTGAAAAATCTCCCGAGATTTGTAAACCGGTGCTGAGTTCTATAGTTCCGATATTTTTGGATTCAATTAATTTCTGTATCCCTGAAAGGCCACCCTGGCGAAGTGCCATCTTATTCGCAAACTCTTCCAGTACCGAACTTAAATGAGCAAAATCAGGAGTGACGTAAAGCTGTGGCTGAGGTTTGGTGATATCGAAGTCCTGTTTGCTGGCTTCTAGGGTGTACGGAATCTTCTTCACCTTATCGGTCATACACCAGGTGCTTTCGCCAATTGAAGAAAGCAAACCGGCTCCATAGATCTTTGGATCTTCGGGAGTGCCAATGAGGCCGTACTCAACGGTCCACCAATGCAGGTTTCTTATCTGGGCCATTTCACTCTGTTTCCCCATATTATTTTGCAATTCGTCTACTTTTTTCTCCGCGGCCTCAATCTCTTCCTGAGGAGTATCTTCGGCTTCTTTAATAATAGAAAGATGTCTTATCGCCTCATACATTTCGTAATCTTTTGCACTTGAAATTGCCTTGCATCCAATCTCCCCAAAACGCCTTAGATACTCGGCGTATTCTGGATTGGCGATAATAGGAGCGTGGCCGGCACCTTCATGAATAATATCAGGTGCAGGGGTATATTCTATATGTTCTAATTGGCGAATGTCACTGGCGATAACCAATACATTATAGGCCTGAAATTCCATAAATGCTGCAGGGGGGATAAATCCGTCCACGGCTACTGCTGCCCAGCCAATCTCTTTTAAGATACGGTTCATCCCGTACATATTGGGAATACTGTCTATGGAAATTCCTGTTTGCCGAAGACCCTCCAGGTAGGATTCGTGAGCCACCTTGCTGAGGTAACTTACATTTTTCCGCATCACATAACGCCATACCGCCTGGTTGATTGGGGTATAATCCTCATAATTCTGCGGTTTTATAAATTGCTGAAGATGGGCAGGAAGCCTGTCCAGAATTTCATTTGATTCAATTTTATCTAACATAATCGCAAGCCTTAATTTTGATCTAAATATAAAGAATTATGCCCGAAATTAAGAATAAGGCAACAGAAACCCCTGTAAATTAAAAATGCCCCTTTGGGAGGGGCATTTTTGTATATTTTAAATTTCCTACTGGTCGGCGCCTGGAGGATATTTTTCAAGGATCTTTTGTACTATTTCATTTATCCTTTCCTGTTTTTTATTCACTTCCCGGGCAAGAGCGGCGGTGCCCATTCCCTGCCATACCAGTTCTTTGTCTTCCGCATCAATAAGGTCTATATAAAGCGTTCCTTCGCTGGTGCGGTTTACGGTGTTATAACCTGAACCCCAGTACCAGGGATGCCATCCCCAGCCATATCCCCAGCCCATCATATTGTTCTGGTAGATGTTGATGTTCTCGTTGGTTTTGGTAAAAATGCTTACCAGCATATCAGGTTCATCTGATTTGGTGAATCCTTTAGCTTGCATTTCAGTCTCAATAGCTCTTAAAATACGCTTCTTGTCGAGATCTGAGATTTCAGCCTTATCGATTCCGGGCTTGAAAAAAGCGTAGGTTTGATAAGAATTAAAATCGGCCTCGCGATCGTAATCTGAAGCAACCCTAACGCTGCTACATGAGGTAAGAAAAACTGCAAGTAGCAGAATAACCGGAGTAATTTTTAAGAATCTCATAGGTGTTATTTTTTAGTTTTAGTCCAATAAGCGCGGATCCACCATATTCGGGATGCTAAGCTTTAAACGCGGTTCCATTTGCATGGCACGCTTTGCAGTGAAAACCGCCGCCTCATTTCTGGCCCAGCTTCGTCTTGCAATTCCGTTATTGACATCCCAGAAAAGCATAGATTTTAAGCGCTCTTCCGACTCCTTATTACCCTCAAGAATCATACCAAATCCACCATTAATAACCTCTCCCCAGCCTACACCACCACCATTGTGAATGCTTACCCAGGTGGCCCCTCTAAAGCTGTCTCCAATTACATTTTGAATGGCCATATCAGCCGTGAACTGGGACCCGTCGTAAATATTTGAAGTTTCCCTGTATGGAGAATCGGTTCCTGAAACATCGTGATGATCTCTTCCCAGGATCACAGGTCCTATTTCACCGCGGCCTATGGCATCGTTAAAGGCCCTGGCGATCTTAATTCTTCCCTCGGCATCGGCATAAAGGATTCTTGCCTGGGAACCTACTACCAATTTGTTTTCCCTGGCTCCCTGTATCCACTTAATATTGTCGGCCATTTGCTGCTGAATTTCCTTCGGGGAGTCCTTTTTTAGTTCTTCCAGGACTTCAGTGGCAATTTTATCGGTTTTATCAAGATCTTCTTCTTTTCCTGAAGCACAAACCCATCTAAAAGGTCCGAAACCAAAATCGAAACACATAGGTCCCATGATATCCTGAACATAACTGGAGTATCTAAAATCCCTGCCGTTTTTTGCAAAGATATTAGCGCCTGCACGCCCGGCCTCCAGTAGAAAGGCATTACCATAGTCAAAGAAATAGGTGCCGTTGGCCGTGTGTTTGTTAATGGCATTTACCTGCCTGCGCAAACTTTCCTGAACTTTCTTTTTGAATTTTTCCGGCTCATCGGCCATCATTTTGTTGGCCTCTTCAAAGCTAATCCCGGCAGGATAATAACCTCCGGCCCAGGGATTATGTAGGGAAGTTTGGTCACTGCCCAGATCGACATAGATATTCTCCTCATCAAAATGTTCCCAGACATCCACTATATTCCCCTGGTAGGCGATGGAAACCACTTCTTTGTCTTTTTTCGCCTGCTTCACTCTTGTGCTCAGTTCCTTAAGATCCTCGATTACTTCATCTACCCAACCCTGACTGTGACGGGTTTTTGTGGCTTTGGGATTTACTTCGGCACAAACTGTTATACATCCGGCGATATTTCCCGCCTTGGGCTGCGCGCCACTCATCCCTCCAAGCCCTGAGGTAACAAATAATTTTCCTTCCAGGCCTTCTCCTGAAGTGGATATTTTCCGGCCTGCATTTAAAACGGTTATGGTTGTGCCGTGTACAATTCCCTGTGGCCCTATGTACATGTAACTTCCTGCTGTCATTTGGCCGTATTGGGTTACACCTAGTGCATTGAATTTTTCCCAATCATCCGGTTTGGAATAATTAGGGATCATCATTCCGTTGGTTACTACTACTCTGGGAGCTTTTTTATGCGAGGGGAAAAGCCCCATCGGGTGGCCGCTGTACATGACTAAAGTTTGCTCATTATCCATTTCAGCCAGATATTTCATGGTAAGCAGGTACTGAGCCCAATTCTGAAAAACAGCCCCGTTTCCGCCATAGGTAATGAGTTCGTCTGGGTGTTGGGCTACTTTGGGATCCAGATTATTCTGGATCATCAACATGATCCCACGGGCCTGAGGAGTTCTTCCAGGGTATTCTTCAATAGAACGCGCGTACATCTCATAATCAGGTTGGAATCGGTACATATAGATGCGACCGTACTTTTCAAGTTCCTCCCTGAATTCAGGTATCAACTCCTCATGATGTTCAGGTTTGAAATACCTAAGGGCGTTTTGAAGGGCTAGCTTTTTTTCTTCTTTGCTAAGAATATCTTTGCGTTTAGGCGCATGATTTACATTGTGATTATAGATTTTCTTTGCCGGTAAAGTTTCGGGTATTCCTTGTAATATTTGCTCTTTGAAGCTAAGCTTTGTCATTGTTGTGTGTTGGTTTTCTTATTGTATCCGTAGGGACAGTGCCGGCAACCGCTTTCACAACAATAACCTCTTTTAAGATGATATTGCTCGGTAAAACATCGGTAGCCTTCCGGGGTGAGATAGTAATCTCCTTCCTCCAAGGGAATTCTTTTCTTTAAAAAACTCATATCACAAAAATACAATTTCTTATCTTGATTGCGTGATTCTGATAGTCAACAAATATCTGCTCGGGAAGCAGTTTAAAGGGGTGAGCATTTGGCCTTTTGTGATCCTTAAAAACAGGGAGCTTAAGGACGATCACTATTTCTTAAATCACGAAAAGATTCACCTAAGGCAACAGCTCGAACTTCTTGTGTTGCCTTTTTATCTCTGGTATTTAATAGAATATCTTTTCAGGCTTATTCAATACAAGGACACTTTTCTGGCTTATAAGAATATAAGCTTTGAGCGCGAAGCCTATACGCAGGAGATGAAAGACGATTACCTTAAGGAACGAAAATTCTGGGCCTTTTTGCAATTTTTATAGCGGTCCAAAAATAGATTTTGAGATATTTGCAGCATGCCGGAACCATTGCATTATAATATTCCAGTCTCTTCTGGAAATCAGTTTATTGCTGAATTTCCCGGGAACATATCTCTCTACCTGAAACGGGAAGATCTATTGCATCCGGAGGTCTCTGGTAACAAGTTCAGAAAAATAAAATATAACCTGAAGGAAGCGCTCCGCCTGAACAAAGAAACCTTGCTAACTTTCGGTGGCGCTTTCTCTAACCATATCACAGCCACCGCTGCTGCCGGAAAGATTGCCGGGATAAAAACCATCGGGGTGATTCGCGGAGAAGAGCTTGGAACAGATCTTTCAAAAACACTGGAAGCAAATTCCAGTCTAAAATTCGCCCACTCCTGCGGCATGCAACTTCATTTTGTAAGCCGGCAAGAATACCGGGAAAAAACAACCGCCACTTTTCAGCAAAAATTACGGGATGAATTTGGTGACTTTTATCTGCTCCCGGAAGGAGGTACAAATGATCTGGCTATAAAAGGCTGTATGGAAATTCTGGGACCCGACGATGAAGATTTCAATTATATCTGCTGTGCTGTTGGAACCGGAGGAACAATTTCGGGAATAATCAATATATCGGATATAGATCAACATATTTTGGGATTTCCGGCCCTGAAAGGTGATTTTCTTGCTGAAGAAATACGGAAATACAGTGATAAAAATAATTGGGAGCTTATACTAAACTATCATTTTGGTGGTTATGCTAAGGTGAATTCGGAATTAATTGATTTTATTATTAAATTCAAAAAAAAATATCAAATTCAGCTTGACCCTATATATACTGGAAAATTAGTTTTTGGTATTTTTGACCAGATAAAAAGAGGGAAATTCCCTGCCGGGTCTAAGATCCTTGCTATTCATACAGGCGGACTCCAGGGAATAGACGGTATTAATAATGTCTTACGAAAAAAGAATCTGCCCTTAATCAACTAACAAGATGAGGATAAAATACATACTTTTATTGGTTTTTGCTGCGGTTTTTGTCGTGTCCTGCGGGAGTAAGAAAAAAGTGGTTACCAAAAAGAAAAATGATTCCGGGACCCGGATAATCCCACCGGAACCTCGTCCTTTAGAAAATGAAGAACCAAGGGTTCTTAAGATAGAAACCCTTGAACCCTCACCCCGGCGTTATAGCGTAGAAGATTATATCAAGGATTTTTCAGGTATCGCCCAGGAGGAAATGCGACTGTATAATATTCCTGCCAGTATTACTCTTGCCCAGGGAATATTGGAATCGGGGGCTGGCCAGGGTGATCTCTCCCGGCGTGCCAATAATCATTTCGGTATAAAATGTCACGAATGGGACGGGCCCAGAGTGTATCATGATGATGATGCCCGTGGAGAATGTTTCAGAAAATATAAAGACGCCCGGTATTCCTATAGGGATCATTCGCTGTTTCTTACGGAAAGAGTTCGCTATGCCGAATTGTTCGAGTTAAGTACCGATGATTATAAGGCCTGGGCCCGCGGACTCCGAAAGGCCGGATATGCAACCGATAGAAAATACCCTCAAAAGTTAATCGGCATTATTGAGCGTTACGAATTATATCGTTATGACGCCGATGTCCTGAAAAGACCTTCCCCTAGTTATACCCATAATCCTGAACCCTCAGAACTAACTTACCGTGTGGAAAAAGGGGATACCCTTTACGGAATCGCGAAACGTTATAATATTTCAGTGGAAGATTTACAACGTTACAACGACCTAAAAGACGAAAGCCTTGCCGTAGGCCAGATCTTATATATTATTTCATCTTCAGAATATTAAAAATATGATTTATAAAAGAAGCAGCGAGCTCTTCGCTGCGGCACAAAAAGTAATTCCCGGTGGAGTTAACTCTCCTGTACGCGCTTTTAAAGCGGTGGGAGGTGACCCGATTTTCATTAAAAAGGCAGAAGGCGCCTATCTTTATGATGAAGACGGAAATAAACTTATAGATTACATAAATTCCTGGGGACCACTTATCCTCGGGCATGCTCATAAACCTGTAGTGGATGCTGTAGTAGAAAAAGCAAAAAGCGGAACTTCCTTTGGTACACCTACGGAAATCGAGACCAAAATTGCAGAACTGGCTGTAAAGATGGTGCCTAATATCGATAAGATAAGGTTTGTGAATTCAGGAACTGAGGCAACGATGAGTGCCGTGCGTCTGGCCCGTGGTTTCACCGGGAAAGAAAAGATCATCAAATTTGCCGGTTGCTACCACGGCCATAGCGATTCCTTCCTTATTCAGGCAGGGAGTGGCGCGGTCACCTTTGGAACACCAAACAGCCCAGGGGTAACTCAGGGCACTGCAAAAGATACTTTGCTGGCCAGTTATAACGACCTGGAGAATGTTAAGGACGTGATTGAAGCTAATAAAGATGAGATCGCCTGCCTTATCATTGAACCCGTACCCGGAAATATGGGATGTATCCCGCCAAAAGACGGTTTCCTGCGAGGATTAAGGAATTTATGTGATGCCAATGATATTTTACTGATTTTTGACGAGGTGATGAGTGGATTCAGACTTGCACCCGGTGGAGTTCAGGAACGACTCGGGGTTAAAGCCGATATCCTTTGCTTCGGAAAAGTGATTGGTGGAGGACTTCCGGTGGGAGCTTTTGCCGCCCGAAACGAAATTATGGATTACCTGGCACCGGTAGGCCCGGTTTACCAGGCGGGAACCCTGAGCGGGAATCCATTAGCCATGGCTGCAGGCCTTGCTATGCTTACCGAACTGGATCAAAACCGGGAGATATTTCAGAGTATCGATAAGAAAACCGAATATCTGCACAGGGGAATTGAAAAAGCACTGAAAGCCAACAATGTGCCTCATACCATTAACCGTATGGGCTCTATGATCTCGGTGCATTTCGGGGACGAACCAGTTTTTGATTTCGAATCAGCCGCCAAATCGGCTGCAAACGGGACCTTCAATAAATTCTTCCACGGCCTGCTGGAAAACGGAATATATATCGCACCAAGTGCTTTTGAAACCTGGTTTATCAGCGAGGCGCTTTCCTATGAAGATTTGGATAAGACCATTGAAGCGGTGGAAAAGGTTTCCAAAGACCTGTAGGTTTGAGGTTTATTTAGCAAACGCTTCTGTAAATATAAAATGCCCCCGAAAGGAGTTTGACCTTTCGGGGGCATTTTTTTATACGCTTTGTTTTTGTTAGCTATTCATTTCCAGTAATTCCTCGACATAATCTCTGGAATTGGAAAGTCTGGGAACCTTATGTTGTCCGCCGAGCTTGCCGTTCTTCTTCAGCCAGTCATAAAATAGTTTTTCCCTGGCTTGGTGAACCCTGGGCATATTCAGGGTCATATTGTTGTAACGTTTTGCTTCATAGTCGCTGTTTACAGTTTGTAAGGCCTTATCCAGTTCGGTTGTGAATTGCTCGAAATCGCTGGGCTGATTTTTGAACTCAATGATCCATTCGTGAGCGCCTTTTTCCCGTCCTTCCATAAATATTGGCGCCACGGTATAATCTACGATCTCGCAGTTGGTAACCAGGGAAACCTTTTTGAGAGCTTCTTCAGCGTTTTCTATGATGAGTTCTTCCCCAAAGACATTGATGTGATGTTTAGTCCTCCCGGAAACCTTAATCCGGTATGGGTTGATGGAAGTAAACCTAACGGTATCTCCAATCTTGTAACGCCAGAGTCCGGCGTTGGTAGTGATGACAACTGCATAATTTTTTCCGGTCTCTACCTCTGAAAGTGGGATTACTTTTTCACTCTCGCTGCCGTAGGTGTCCATGGTGATAAATTCATAGAATATTCCGTAATCCAGCATCAGGAGTAATTCTTTGGAGTCGTTTTGATCCTGGCAGGCAAAGAAACCTTCCGAAGCATTATAGATCTCATAATACCTGAAGTCTTCTTTCGGCAGGATCTTGTTGTATTGCGGTCCGTAAGGTTCAAAGCTCACCCCTCCGTGGAAATATACTTCCAGACTGGGCCAAACTTCAAAAAGATTTTCCTTGCCGGTAGCCTCCAGTATATTGTTGAGCAAGACGAGCATCCAGCTGGGAACTCCGGCCAGACTCGTTACCCTTTCGCTTTTGGTTTCCTTAACTATAGCGGGCATTTTTAACTCCCAGTCATGCATGAGGGAAACATCGTTGCTGGGAGTACTGCTGTATTCTGCCCAAAATGGCATGTTGTCTATAAGAATAGCCGAAAGATCGCCGTAAGAAGTACCATTGCTGCGGTAAATTTCCTTGCTTCCTCCCAGGCGCAGACTCTTCCCGGTAAACAACTGAGACTGCGGATTGTTGTTGAGATACATACATAGCAAATCTTTTCCCGCATTATAATGGCAAAGCTCCAGGGAATCTTCACTCACCGGGATAAATTTGCTTTTAGCATTGGTGGTTCCGCTGGATTTGGCAAACCACTTGATAGGAGTAGGCCAGAAGAGGTTCGTTTCTCCCTGCCGGCTGCGTTCTATACAATCCTGGTAGTCTTCATATTGCTGAATGGGCAATCGGCTCGCAAAGTCGGTATATGATTTCATGCTGCTGAAATCATACTTTCGACCAATTTCGGTATTTTTAGCTTTGAAAATAAGATTTTTAAGGAGTTCTGCCTGAACTTCGTTGGGGTATTTTATAAATAACTCCATCTGGTGAATACGCTTCTTGAGAAACCACGAAGCCACGGAGTTTACTAATGGGATTGGCATTATTTCTTTATATCTTTATACGCTGAACAATGCTTCAGCGGGTATTGCCGGTTAAAATTAGTTTAAACTTGGAAGCCTGCAAATCAACTTCGGTTAAAAATACAGAAAATTATATGAGATACGAAGGAGTGCTTACAAAAATGAGAACTGAGATCACCGATAAGGTACAGTATTACCTCATTTTTGAAAGCGATTTCATCAATATGAATCAGCTTCTCGGGAAGACTTTAAGCATTAATTTCCTGAGGTTTCAATGTCTGAATTGTAGCCTGCAGAAAAAGATCTTTCGCCAGGGATATTGTTACGATTGTTTTAATTCAATTCCGCAGGCAGGTGATTGGGTGATTAGCCCCGAGCTTAGCAAAGCTCATCTCGACGAAGAAGACCGTGACCTGGAATTTGAAAAGCGGGCGCAATTGCAGCCTCACGTGGTTTACCTCGCTAACTCCAGCGATGTGAAAGTAGGAGTAACCCGTAGGTCTCAAATCCCAACAAGATGGATAGACCAGGGGGCTCATGAGGCCATTGAGATCGTGGAAGTTCCCAACCGTTACCTCGCCGGAATCACAGAAGTCGCCTTAAAAAGCCATGTTTCCGATAAGACCAACTGGCGCAAAATGCTCACCAACGATGTGTTGGACCTAAACCTGGCGGAGATCCGTGAAAACCTGAAACAATATATCCCTGAAGAAGCCCGGGAATACTATCTGGCCAATAATAAAGAAACTGAAATTGAATTTCCGGTACTGGAGTTTCCCAAAAAAATAAAGACCCTGAACCTGGGAAAAACCCCGTTTTACGAAGGTGTTCTTAAAGGTATCAAAGGCCAGTACCTGCTCTTTGAAGACGGTACAGTATTTAATGTTCGCGGCCATGAAGGCTTTGTGGTAGAGCTGCAGGTGAAATAGACTTAAAATAAAGCACACAAACAAACAGGCCGGCAATTTAATGCCGGCCTGTTCCTTATAGTTCAATATTCAGTAACTACTGCTGATTAGTAGTGTCCTTTTTTGTTTCCTTTTTCTTAAGGATTCCTCCAAGGATTTCTCTTGCGGCATCTTTCACCTGTTGTTCCTGGGTGTCCGTGGTATCCCTGGTTCTGGGGGTTTGAGTAGTAGTGTCCGTGGTATCACCGGTAGCCGTAGTGTCGGTTTCCTCTTGCTGTCCGGTTCTTCCACTTATTACGTCCCTTATTGCCTCTTCTCCCCGTTGTCTTAGGTTATCCTTTTGTTTTTCTACGATGCGTTGGGTTAACTGGCTAACGGCCTGTTCCATATTGATATTTATCTGCGGATTCTGGAACGTACCCTTCAAACCAACCGGTAATGCTACCACCATATCGCGAAGTTCTTCCCCGCTTAAACTGCTCAGGCTTTGGCTGATTTGATTGCCAAGTAACTGGGCCGGAATATCCAGGTTGAGGTTATAGTTCATGCTCATATCAAATCCGTGACTTCCATCAACCCTCACGTTTATCCCTTTAATATCAAAATCGAATGGTCGTATTTCAACCATTCCGTCTTTAAAGGTTAGATAAGTTTTCAATTGACTCAGGTCAATATTGTCCAGGTCTATGAATTCCAATTGCTGGTCCAACCTGGAAAGCAGGGGTAATTTTTCAGGATCAACATCGGCGGTGAGGATCTCGGCCAGGGCATTTCCGGCAATTGTTTGTAACTGCGGGGTGAGATCGTCGTATAGATTTCCCTTCAGTTCCAAATTGGTTTGCAGCTTACCTTCCAGGGCCTGGGCTACCGGCGCCAAGGCCTGTAACATTTCAAGGCTGGCAAAAGATTCGGCGATATTAAGTGCATTTAAATCAAGATCCATCTCGAAGGTAGGCGTAGCCTCTCTGGTGGAAACATTTCCGTTAAGGGCAATTGTTCCGTCAAAGATTTCCGTAGAAATATTTTGTAGGGTGGCGGTTTCATTTCTTAAAATGATATTTCCTTTAGCGTTTTTCAACTCGAGGTCGTCATAGATAAGCGTGCCTATATTGAAGGCAAGCTCGGTATCCAGAAATGAAGGTATCTTCACAGCTTCTCTGCCGGTCTGAATCTTCTGCGTCTTTTTAGCTGAAGTTTCAGGATCTTCGGTTTGCACCTCTTCGGTCTCTGCCACCACAAAATCGTTGATAGCAAAGGTATTCGAGTTTACCCTGAAATTACCCTTAAGGTTTTGCTCGGTAAAAAGAAAGCCCATTAAATTCTGAATCTCTCCCGAAGCCGTTAGGTCGGTGCGGCCGGTTGTGAGCTTCAGTTCAGGTACATTTACATTTCCCTGGTTAAAGTTCATATTGGCATTAGCGATCTTCACTTCGTTGGGGATTTCAGGAGATTTATAACTAAAGTTCCTGATATTGGCGGTACCCTGACTGTTCACATTCTCATACTGTTCTTTTTCTATGGAATTCATATCGAATTGAGTGGTTAGGTCGGCTGTGAGGATCCCGTTTAGATCCTGCTCCAGTTCCAGGGGATAAGCCTGCTCAAGACTGGCAAGATTTATCGTTCCTTTCAGTGCCATATCTACCAGCATATTGCCCATCAGGTTTTTTATACTTCCATTTGTGCTGAACCTGTCCTGGTCTATCCTAAAGGTTACATCATCAAAGGTGAGGAAGGTATCGTCTACAAGGCCGGTTTCATTCATCACCTTCAGGTCTATATTGATATCGTCTACGCTCTTTGGCAGGTCGGGATATTTAAACCTCGCATTGCTGGATTGTGCCCTGATATCGATTTTTGGAATATAGGTGTCATCCACAATACCATTTATCCTTCCGTTTACTACAAAATCCCCTGAGGTTTCTACATCTTCAATATTTTTTGCATAGGTTTCCGGGATCACTGCCAGGAAGTTTTTAAAGTCTGAAGAAGGAGTCTGGAAACTGATGTCCATCTCGTTATTGTCTTCGTTCACCTGCACCCAGCCTTCAAAACTTAGCGGCAGCTGATTCACGGTGGCTTCATTTTCCAGGAATGTATACCGCATATTCTCCAGGTCCATTTGAATTATGGCATCCAGGGCAACCTTATTGCGGTTTAAATAATTAACCCCGTCATAATCCAGGGAAACTAAGGCATCAGATTTAGTGTCCAGCTCACTCTCAGCAAGAGAAAAATCACCGGTTCCTTCGTGATTTAAGTCTTCAATATCCATCAACAGGTTTTGACCTTCATCCCAGTATTTGATGCGGCTGTTATTGATCTCGTAATGTTGCAGGTCAAAGCTAAAACCCGCCGTGGAATCCCCGGGGCTGGTGGTTTCTTCAATAGCGATATCGTAATTATTATTACCCAGGGAATCTACCAGGATGTTGATGTAGCCCTCATTTAGTTTAAGCTGATTCAGACGTTTGGCCTCTCCACTGCCTTTGAATAATTCGTTAATAGACATTTCCAGCAGTAATTCTTCTCCTAAGGCAAGCGTGTCGCCCTCAAAAGGTTCGTTGTTGATCACGCTGATATCTTTGATCACAACCGTGGCCTGGGGAAAACTCCGCAGCAGGCTGAGGTTGATGTCAGAGAATTCCACCTGTGCATCAACATTCTGGTTAATGGTCTTTTTCACGTAATCCTTGATCTGTGCCTCGAATACAAAAGGCGCGGCGATAAGGATCACCAGGAGAACCAAAATGACTATCCCGATTATTTTGAATACTTTTTTCATATATAGCTATTTATCAATACTAAAATTCTAATTCTTTAAATTCTTCTCCCTACAAATCGTTTTCTCAGTAAATATACCGAAGCCTAAAGCAAGGCTGTGTCCAGCGAGGCTACAATGACCTTAAAAAGGAAACAGCTAAGGAGCAGGGCGCCAAAGAGTTTCCATTCGATCTTTCCAAAGCTACTTAGCAAAAACAGGACCGCAAACGTATCTACAAACTGAAACAGGAAAGTCGAAAACTTATTCCGAAGCCATAAATGATTGCCTTTGGTCAACCGCTTCCAGAAATGGAAGAAATTAATCTTTATATACTGTGCCGGCAGGTAGGCGATCATTCACGCCGGAACTGCGATTGCTTTGCCTCAAAAAACTTTACTGAAAAGCGCGTCGTCAATAGGAAACCACCCGTTGGCATGCACTGCATGCATAGATTATCAGTAATGAAAAGAACGAACAAAAACACCTCTAATCACTACCCGGTTTGCCTTCCCGTATACCTCAATGATGATATCGTTGATAAGGAGGTGAGGACCAGGGGCAGAATTCCTACAGAGATCTCAAATGTGTACAACCCGAAAAAATCCCAGTAATATCAAATAAATATACTGGGGTGCAAGCCTGTCTTTCAGGTTAAGTTCAGCCAAATTTTTTTGTTAAGTCTTCTAACAAATTTACGGGTATGTGGTTTTGTTTTGCTTAATTTGCTGTGAAATTTACAGCAAAACCCTTATTAAATTTTTCTTAATTCAGTTTGAAATCCCCTAAGTTAGTATATATAGCGCTGGGAAGCAATCTTGGCGACCGTTTAGGCCTGCTTCAACAGGCGGTAAACAGAATTTATGAAGAGATTGGTGACGTTCACCAGATCTCGAAAGTTTACCGAACTCCCGCCTGGGGTTTTGAAGGGGATGACTTTCTTAATGCCTGCATCGCTGTTTCTACCCGTTTTTCGGCCAAAAAAGTGCTGAAAAAACTGCTAAAAATTGAAACCGAAGCAGGGAGATTGCGTAGTGATTCCAAAGACTTCCATAGCCGTAGTTTAGACCTGGATATCCTGATGATGGAAGAGGAGATCATCAATTCTGAAGATCTTATCCTGCCGCATCCTCATATGCAAAAGCGGCGTTTCGTTTTGCAGCCGCTGGC